>JAMQPH010000843.1 GCA_023717605.1 Pyrinomonadaceae bacterium | reverse complement strand
CCGCGCGGTAGCGGGTGGATGAAAACTCAAACATCCCACCCACGGGAGTGGGTGGATGTTTCAGATCCAACCTACTCAGGTGCGCCTCTGAATTTACGAATCCCACCAACGGAAGTTGGTGGATTGTTCAGATCCAACCTGTTCATCCGCGAACGGTTCATGAAACTGAACTCGCCTTTGAAGGCGCCTGGCCGCTTCGTTTCGGCGGCCGGATCTGAACAATCCACCAACTTCCGTTGGTGGGATTCAAGGAATTCCGTTACCGCTCCTAGTAGGCTGGAGTTGAACAATCCACCCACTCCAGTGGGTGGGATTTCTGAGTTTTCACATAGCTGGAACTCAACGGCGCAAGAAGCGTCACAAACAACAACACCTTCCCAACTTGAGGGCTGCATCACTTGTCATGGGCAAATCGAGCCGATGCACAAGTATGGAACCACCGAAACTTTGGAAAAACTCAAGGATGGCAAAGACGCCGTTGGTCTCACCTGCACAGCTTGTCACGGTGGCAACCCTGTACCGCGAAAGACAGGCGAAGATCCAAAAGAGATAGAACGAATCAAAAAGCAGGCCCACGTACGTGCGCGGTTCCCCGATGAGTGGAAGCGAGATGGAAAGTACACCGGGGCAAACCCGGAGCGCAGCAACACTCTGTTGGCGCGTGAGAGTTGGGAGTTTGTGCGTTTCGTTAACCCTGGCGATACACGCGTCGCTTCCAAAACATGCGGCAACGGTGGCTGCCACGAAATTGAGTCGAAGAACGTAGCGCGCAGCATGATGACCCACGGCGCGATGCTCTGGGGCGCAGCGCTTTACAACAATGGCGGTTTCCCCATAAAGGACGTGCGCTTTGGAGAAAGCTATAGCGACACTGGTGCTCCGCAAAGTTTGATCCAGGCTCCGCAACCAACGCTTGAAGAGCGGCGCACCAGGGGTTTGCTTGAATTCCTCGATCCCCTGCCTCGATGGGAGATTTCCCAACCTGGCAATGTGCTGCGCGTGTTTGAGCGCGGCGGAAAACGACGGCTGGAAGTTGGGCTGCCGGACCGGGAAGAGGAGCCAGGCAAACCCGACAAAGGATTAAGTCCACGTGGATTTGGATCTAACAACCGCACCGATCCTGTTTTTCTGGGATTGCAGAAAACCCGTCTGCTTGACCCCACGCTCAACTTCCTCGGCACCAACGATCATCCCGGAGACTATCGCTCCTCCGGCTGCACCGCCTGCCACGTCATCTATGCGAACGATCGCGATCCAAGTCACTCGGCCGCTTACAGCGCCGCTGGAAACCTCGGCAGTTCGCAAACAAGCGATCCCAGCATTCAAAGGAACATCTCTGGACACCCAATCAAACATCAGTTCACCAGCCAGATTCCGACGTCGCAGTGCATGGTGTGTCACATGCACCCTGGAACAAACATGGTCGCCACTTATCTCGGCATGACCTGGTGGGATAACGAAAGCGATGGCGACAAGATGTATCCGAAGGCGCAGCACAATCCGTCGCAGGATGAGGAAGCCGAGAAACTGGACCGCAATCCTGAAGCTGCGAGTATGCGAGGACTCTGGTCCGATTTTGATTTCCTATCTCGAACCGGTACATCCGATTTCAATGCCCTCTTGAAGAATACTCAGTTTGGCGATTTCCACGGTCACGGCTGGATGTTTCGCAAAGTCTATAAACGAGATCGGAAGGGAAATCTGCTTGACGCCGCTGGAAGCCTGGTATCGGCGGATGATCCCGACAAGTTCAAGAAGGCCGTCCACCTCAACGACATCCACTTAGAGAAAGGGATGCACTGCGTGGACTGCCACTTCCGGCAGGACGCGCACGGCGACGGAAATCTGTACAACGAACCGCGTGCTGCGATTGAGATCAGTTGCGAAGATTGCCATGGAACTATCCGGGAGAAAGCTAAGTTGTTCACTTCGGGTCCTGCAGCGGCAACTGTAACCGGCGCAGCCGCGGAGCGACGCAAGACACAGAATCAGCCGTTGGTGGGGCGTGATCTGCGTCAGATCCAGTTTCGCAGTCCTGAAGGTGAAAGAGTGTCAGCCTTCCAGGTGCTCCGGCGCGACCAGAAGAAGAAGGACGAACAGGGCAATGAGATAGAGTTGAAGACGGGTGACGTAATCCAAAACTCAATGGTAGTGCCCGGGCGCTGGTGGAGGGTGTCGCAAACACTGGACACAGTTACTCCGGGAAGTCGCGATTACAACGAGAAGTCGCAATACGCGAAGACTATCCGTAAAGACAATCAGACGTGGGGCAATGTTCCGAGTGATGGCAACAGCCTGGCGCACCGCGATAGCGACATGACCTGTTTCTCCTGCCACTCTTCCTGGGTCACCAGCTGTTTTGGTTGTCACCTATCGATGCGGGCGAATCGGAAGATGCCGAACCGTCACAATGAAGGCGGCGATACGCGAAACTTCACGCAGTACAACTATCAGGTGCTGCGCGACGACATTTTCATGCTGGGGCGTGATGGCACCGTGACCGGCAATCGCATTGCACCGGTTCGTTCATCCTCGGCCGTACTGGTTAGCTCTCAAAATCAGAATCGCGAGTGGATATATTCGCAACAGCAGACCACTTCGGCTGAGGGCTTTGCCGGTCAGGCATTCAACACGCACGTGCCGCACACGGTGCGAGCCAAAGAGACAAAGGCCTGCAGCGACTGTCATGTTTCGGATAAGAACGACAACAATGCCTGGTTGGCGCAAGTGCTTTTGCAAGGCACTAACTTTGTCAATTTCATGGGGCGCTATGTCTACGTCGCGGGAAATGACGCCCTCGAAGTCGTAGTAGCCACCGAACGCGAGGATCCGCAGGCCGTATTCGGAAGCACGCTGCAAAAGGTCGCATTCCCGTCTAACTATGAGAAGTTTGTTAGAGGTGGCCGGGAGCTAAGTACGTTTTACGAGCACGTGGGCAACCCTAAAGTTCTCCAAGTGCAGTTGCGCGGTGAGTATGCTTACGTCGCCGCCGGCGAAGGTGGGCTGCGAGTCTATGATGTCGCTCAGATCGATCAGAAGGGCTTCTCAGAACGGATTGTAACTGCGCCCGTCTCACGTTTCGGCCAGAAGTTCTGGGTGAAGAGCAAGTACGCGACTGCCGTGGCGGCCCCGACGACCCTGGCAGCAGATCCGGCCCGCTGGCGATTGTTGGCCAGTGGAAAGATGCTCGACCCGCAGAGCGCCGCCAATCTTTCTCCCGAGGAGAGAAAGCAGTTGCTCAACGAAGAGCAACCAATCCATCCGCTCTATGCCTACCTGTATGTTGCCGATAAGTACGAAGGGCTGATACTCGTTAACGCAGCCACACTTCTCGACGGCGATCCACTCAACAATTATCTGAAGCGGGCATTAGATCCCGGGAAGTTTCCCAGGGGCGCATTCAATCCCGACGGAGCACTTGATGGTGCGAACAACATCGCAATCGCAGGAAACTACGCATACATCACCACCGAAGATAGCCTGGTGATCATTAGTATAAATGCGCCGCTTAATCCCCGAATCGTTCGGACGATATCGCTACGACAGCCACGCGCTGTTGCGATCCAGTTCCGCTACGGGTTTGTAGTGGATCAGGAAGGTTTGAAGGTCATCGATTTGACGACTCCTGAGGAGGCGCGCGTGGTCGAGGGTGCGACTGTGGCGCTGGCTGACGCTCGCGATGTTTACGTGGCGCGCACTTATGCCTACGTGGCGAATGGTAAAGAGGGGATTGCAATTGTTGATGTGGAGCAGCCGGAAAAGCCCCGCCTGGATCAAACCTACAATGCCGACGGCAAGCTGAATGACGTCCACCAGGTGAAGGTCGCGATGACCAATGCGAGTCTTTTTGCGTATGTGGCGGACGGGCACAACGGCCTACGCATTCTGCAGCTAACCTCACCTGAAACAATGCCCGAGTATGCGGGGTTCAGCCCACGCCCGCAGCCTGTTTTGATTGCCACCTTCAAGACTAAGGGTGAAGCGTTGGGAGTTTCCAAAGCTCTTGATCGAGACCGAGCGGCAGATGAAAGCGGAAATCAGATTTCTGTCTTCGGCCGTCGCGGCGCGAGACCGTTCACCTTCCGAGAGCTGATTCGGATGCTGCGGACCAATGATGGCACCGGCGATTGGTTCAAGGTCAGTGATACACCTCTGACAGCACCGGCCAGCAAATAGAAAAGGGAACAGGGCTAATCTTGTAAATTCTGTTAATCCTGTCAAATGACTTCCTTCACAGCTCTAAGACCTAGACAGGATGAACAAGATTTACAGGATGACTGTTCAGAGCAGTCGCTCGCGAAGCTTGCGTAGGAGTTCCTTGGCCTCTTCTGGTGAGAGGTTATCGGTGTCGAGGGTGCGGATGTCGTCGACGATTTTTTGATTGGCCAGGTCGAAGAGTGATGTTTGCGCGGCGAGTTTTCGGCGGCCCGCTCGCTTCGTCACTTCGGATAAGGCGTCGCCGGCAGAGGCGGACTCTCCGGGAGATGCAATTCCCACCGCAGTCCCGACACCTGCCGACGCTGCTTTTGCTTCTTCCGCAAACCTGATTCGTTGTTCCAGGATCTGGTCCTCTTCAGCAAAAACATCCAGTTCGTAACGTTCAAGTCGCGCTAAGACCTCGCGGGCATTTGCGAGCACGGCGGGTGGCAGACCTGCCAATCGGGCCACTTCTATTCCGTAAGACTTCGAAGCTCGACCGCGCTCCAGCCGGTGTAGAAAGACCACCTCACCCTCGCGCTCGGTGGCAGTGATTTGATAGTTCTGACCACCCGGCAATCTCTCGGCGAGTTCAGTCAGTTCATGATAGTGAGTAGCGAAGAGAGTCTTGGCGGCGTGTTCGGCGGAGTCGTGCAAGTATTCGGCCACGGCCCAGGCGATTGAGAGTCCGTCAAAGGTTGCGGTGCCGCGTCCAATTTCATCCAGCAGCACAAGTGAGCGCGGCGTAGCGCTGTGAAGAATTGCGGCAGTCTCAGTCATCTCCACCATGAAAGTGGAGCGGCCGCGAGTGAGGTCGTCAGAAGCACCCACTCGTGTCCAGATGCGATCAAACAAAGGCAGCCTGGCTTTGTCGGCCGGAACAAAACCTCCCATCTGCGCCAACAGACAGATGATTGCAGTTTGTCGCAGGACAGTACTCTTGCCGCCCATGTTCGGACCCGTAATGATGAGCAAACGGTCCGTTGAGTTATTCATGTAGAGACTGTTGGGGACAAAAGGCTGTTCGTTAAAGATTTCAATCACCGGGTGGCGACCCTGAACAATTTCAATTTCATCTCCATCGTGTATGACGGGCCGAACGAAACGACGTCGCACAGCAGCTTCGGCGAGAGCAGCGAGCGCATCCATTGCCGCCAGTGCCCGCGCCGTGGCTTGAATGCGCCTTGACTCGGCGGCAACCTGACGGCAGACATCGATAAACAGTTCCGTTTCGAGCTGAATGATTCGCTCTTCAGCACCCAGGACCTTCTTCTCCCAGTCCTTCAATTCCGGAGTCGTATATCTTTCAGCGTTGGCGAGAGTCTGTCGCCGCTCGTAGTCCGCAGGAACACGCACCGCGTTGGCCTTCGACACTTCTATGTAGTAGCCAAAGACGCTGTTGTATCTGATTCGCAGGTTGCCGATGCCGCTGCGACCACGTTCGGTAGCTTCAAGCGCGGCGATGATTTGCTTGGCATTGCGGCTGGTTGAGCGCAATTCATCAAGTTCGGCGAAGTAGCCAGGTCGAATCGTATCGCCCTCACTTAGCTTCGCCGGAGGATCATCGCTAATGGCTCTGACCAATAGCGCACGCAGTTCCGGCAACTCGTCAGTGCCTTCAGACAAAACCTGTAACAGAGAGGATTGCGCGTCGGACAGGAGAGCTCGGACAAGGGGTATCTGATCCAAGGATCGTTGAATTGAGCTGACGTCGCGCGGTGTTGCCGAGCCCAGGTTGATTCTGCCATTCAAGCGTTCGAGGTCCGAGACCTCTTTCAGGAGCGCTCGGAGTTTGTCTCTCAAGATGTGCGACGCTTTTAGATCTTCGACCGCTGAGAGCCGGGCTTCAATCTCTCCTCGCCGCACCGCGGGACGCAGCATCCATGAACGCAAAAGACGCGCCCCCATTCCAGTCACTGTTTCGTCGATTACGTCGAGCAGTGATCTGCCTGACGCGCCACCCAAAGACTCGACCAGTTCGAGGTTCCGAACGGTAACGCCGTCGAGCACCAGGTGATCCTGAGGTTCGAAATAGACCAGATCAGTAACATGGGCAGCTGCGGCACGTTGGGTATCGCGGGCATAACGCAAACATGCGCCGGCAGCTCGTATAGCTTCGTGCTTGCCTTTGAGGCCGTAACCGTCGAGCGATCGGACCCCAAACTGAGTCCGCAGGAGGGTGGCGCATTCGTCTTCCTGCCACAGCCAATCCTCAAGCGGCGTTAAAGTCGCATCAATTAGTTGGTCGTTTGAAGAACTTCCTGGGGAACTTATGCCCGATTGAGACTGTTCTACTTTCGAGTCTGCTCCTGAGTTGCTCTCCATAGGCAGGGGCAGAGTTGCTGTTTGAACCTTTCCCGACAGCCCGGTTTTGATTAGGGGAGTCAGCGAAGCAGGGAAGAGCAATTCACGAGGCGCATAGGATTCGAGATCCGCCCGCATCTTTTCCCAGGCGTTTGGGCCACTTTCCTGCGTGGACCGAAACTCACCTGTGGAGATATCGAGAAAAGCGGCGCCAATAGTTTCCCCGGCACTACACACCGCGGCCAGGAAGACTGATTCGCGAGCTTCCAGAAGTTGGGGGTCAATGGGCGTTCCGGGCGTGACGATCCGAACTACTTCGCGGCGTACCAGCTTTTTCGTCTTGGAGGCATCTTCTGTCTGTTCGCAGATCGCAACTCGAAACCCACGTCGGACCAGACGGGCGATATAGTTGGCGGCAGAGTGGTGAGGTACTCCACACATTGGCACCGGGTTGCCGCTTTCCTTGTGACGTGCTGTTAGAGTGATTTGCAGTTCGCGAGAGCCAATGACGGCGTCTTCAAAGAAGAGCTCATAAAAGTCTCCCAGCCGAAAAAAGAGCAAGGTTCCGGGATGCTGCTGCTTCAACTCGTGGTACTGGCGCAGCATTGGAGTTGAATTGGCAATGGTCATGACTAAGTGAGGAATGAAAGGCTAAACACGAAGATAGTAAACGGTAAATAGTAAATCGTAAATAGCCGGTCGGGATATTTAACGTAGGAGATCATGGCTCTCGAGCTAAAACGGTATTCTTGTTCGTGTTCGTTCGTGTTATTTCGTGGATCGTTCGCTCTGGTCAGATGAACCGGACGATCCACAAAATAACACGAACCAACACGAAGTTAGATTCAGAAACTCTGATGACAATCGAAAACAGACTGTTGATTGAACTGCGGACCAGAGTCTACCATTTACCATTTACCATTCACTATTTGCCAATCACGGTTAACAATCCAGGAGAACATATGGTAATTTCCAGCCCCAACTTTTCGAGTCGCGAAAGTAGCGCCATGTTGACGCCGGCGCTGATTCGCGGATTGTACCTAATCTGGCGGAGTGATCTTCAACGTGGACAAGGCGCCGAAATCAGAGAGCTCGACTGCAAAAACGCTTTTGCAGCGTTCTCTGCAGGAGCATCTGGAGGCGATTCAGGCATTACTCCAAACTCGAATCGTCGAGATTGAGCGCAGCGGCGAAATGATTTGTGCCGCGCTGAACCAGGGGCACAAGATTTTACTATGCGGAAACGGTGGGAGCGCTGCGGATGCTCAGCACATTGCCGCGGAGCTCGTGGGTCGATATGAGCTTGAAAGACGCGCCTGGCCTTCAATAGCCCTTACCACCGACACCTCTGCTCTTACCGCACTTAGCAACGATTTCGGATACGACGAAGTATTCGCTCGCCAAGTTCAGGCGCTTGCGAGCGAAGGAGATGTCTTAATCGCGCTCAGCACGAGTGGCACATCTCGAAATGTGATCAAGGCCGTGCAAGCGGCCAACGAGCTCAACTGCCGAACCATTGCGCTCACTGGCGGAACCGGCGAACCTCTTGCCTCATTCTGCGACATATCAGTTAGCGTTCCTTCACAGCGAACCTCACGCATTCAAGAAGCACATATAACTATTGGACATCTGTGGTGTGAAATGGTGGACGCACAGCTTGGATGAACTAAGAAAATTCCTTGACAGAAGTAGTTGTTGGAATTAGGCTCTGCCTCACATTCAGTCAGTCTCATCCAGCTCCACAGAGTTTTACCCGGATAAGGGCCGGATGGTTAGAAAATCTATTTTGATAACACCAGGAGAACCCGGGAAAGCAAAGCTCCGAATTCTTCCGCTCCAGGTTCCCTCCTGTTCCAAGAACGCGACTCGCGGCCCCGTAGCCAAGAGCTGGAACGAAATGTTTTGTTCCACTTCCTGCCGCCAGTAACTTTTCACTAGCACCAGAATGTTCCCCCAGAAATCCCCGTTCATCTCCGGAGTAGATTCAAAAACCTACCCTTTAGGCGAGCACAGCGAACATTTTCAGGGCCGGCCCACGATGGCTCTGGTGGCCTTGAGTCACACTCCAGTTGAGCATCAGCTCTATCGAGCGATGCTTCTCGCGTTGGATGAGAACGCAAAGTCCGTGGCAGCGTTGACTGCTCGCCGATTGATGACCCTCACCGGTATCCGTAGCCTCAGCACCATCCGTCGCGGCCTCGAAGGCCTACTGTCGAAATTGAGTATTGAGCGCGAACAGAAGACCACCAACAGCAGGACTCGCGAGGCGGGAGCCGCTTATCGTGTCTACCCACCTGAAGAGGTGATAGCCCGGCGCCGTGAGCAGGGGCTTGCGGGAATTGAACGGGGAGAGATCAACCATTCCTTTGAGCGCGCCATCACCAGGGTCGTCGAGCATAGAAATCTGAGCCGGCGCGAAGCACAGGTCGCGCTTTGTTGTGTGGAGGGATTGACCAACGCCCAGATTGGCAGTCGTCTCCAGGTTACCGAGCAGACGGTGAAGTTCCATCTGCGCCGTATCTTCATAAAGTTTGGAGTTAGGAGACGAGCCGAGTTGATATCGAGATTGCTTATGTGAAAGGAATTTCGAATTTCGGATTGCGAATTTCGAATTTATAGGATTTACGAATGTTGGATCGCGATTTGCCGGCTTAAGTTCCTTAAAATTCGCAATTCGAAATCCGAATTTCGAAATTCTGTTTGACAACCTGATGCTGCCTCGCGAGAGAGGCTTCCCCACGGGGTACTGTGTGTGGCCACTTCCGGATGCCAATCCGAAGTACATGCAAGGGCACAGGTGTACTTAGCTACCGGACAACAAAATGAACACCAAAAAAGAGAAGAAGAAAAAAGTAAAGAAGAAGAAGACAGCGCTGGTAATTTGCCGCGACCGCAAGGAGTTTTGGACCACTCAGACACAGTTTTGGCAGTGGGTGAGAGAAGGCATCGTGGTTAAGACACATGACCGGCCCTTGACCGGAACATTCCAGCGAGAACACCAGGAGTTGCTAGTTCTATTAAGTAATACGGTACTCAACCTGGCGCATCCGAACCACATGCGCGAAGCGTTGGTGTCTCGCCGAATAGGACTGGGAGGAAGGTAGGTGGCATGAATAAGAGAATCATGTTTTGTGCCGGCTTCTTATGCCTGGCGACGTCACTGTTAGCCTTTGGCCAGCAGCAATCGCTGACCACCGGCGAGACTGTTGCGAACCAAGCTGTTACACCTGTAGCTACATCCGGCAGCAGCTCCGAGTCCGACGATCGTTATCGTATCGGACCTGGCGATATACTCGACATCCGCATACTCAATCGTCCAAATCTCTCACGTGAATCTGTTCGCGTGGAAGGCAATGGCATGATTCGCATGCCTCTGATCGAGACTGAGATCCAGGCTGCCTGTCAGACTGAAGGTGAGTTGGCGAAGGAAATTGCCAGTAGGTACTTGAAGTTTTATCGGAATCCGCAAGTGGACGTATTCATTAAGGGTTATCATTCCAGACAGGTCGCCATCATCGGAGCTGTCAACGACCAAAGCCGGTTTGAGTTGCAGCGTAGAGTTCGACTGCTTGAGTTACTCACTTACGCAAAGGGTCCATCGATCAGGGCAGGACAATCAATTAACGTAGTCCATTCGCCCCAAGCCTGGGCTTGCAATAAGCCGAACGCTGCCGAGATCTCAGCCTTTTCCAGTTACAAGCTTAGCGAAACGCTCCTGGGAAAACCGAGCGCGAACCCTTATCTCGAACCCGGAGACATCGTCACGCTCCCCGAAGCTGACCAGGCGTACGTCGTCGGCAATGTATTTACTCCGCTGACAATTCCTCTGAAGGAGCCGATCACCCTATCGCGGGCAATTGCCATGGCCGGCGGCGTTAGACAAGACACTAAGAAGGACAAGATCCGATTGCTAAGACAAGAACCGGGAAGCACAACGAAAACAGAAATGATCGTCAACCTTTCCGCCATCGAGAAAGAGCAAGCGGAAGATGTCGAACTAAAGCCGAACGACATAATCGAAGTGCAGACGTCTGAAGGGAAAGCCCTTTTGCGCAGTCTGATCAGTGGCGCAGGTTCAAGCGTCGCCCAGCTGCCCATCCGAGTCATACCCTAGAAGAATTTCGGATTTCGGATTGCGAATTTCGAATTTAAGAACCAAAGAACATTGGGATTTGAATTTTCCGAATGGATGGGTTCGAATTGCGAAATAGCGGTTTTGCGATGAACATGTAAAAAAACACGAATCATTGGAGTTTACCCAGCACCTCACATGGATAAATTCGAATTAGAAAAAAGAACAAAGCGATTCGCTTTGAAGATAATTGCTTTTGCCGCAACCCTTCCTCAGAGCAAAGCATGCGCTGTTATCGAATATCAATTGGTTAAAGCCGGCACGTCTGTGGGAGCGAACTACCGCGAGGCTAATCGTGCCGAATCCCGTGCTGATTTCATTCATAAGATCGCAATTGTGGAGAAGGAATGCTCCGAGAGTCAGTACTGGCTCGAATTGTGCGAAGAAGCAGTACTGGGAAACACTGATCAGCGTCGATGGCTGGTGCAGGAGGCTGGTGAACTCCTGGCGATCTTCACGAGCGTTGGGCGAACCACAAAATCGAATCGGGTACGGGCGAAGTCTTGAATTTAGGCATACACATCTTAGACTTGCCCTTCCAATGAAGACGAACTCAACTAAATCGAAACCACAAAAATCATAAAATTCGAAATTCGCAATCCGAAATTCGAAATTCTAAGGTGAACTATGAAGCCATCGCGTGAATTAGTTAAGAGAGAGCCGGAGCCGAACGCGCTCGAGAAACCGACTGAGGTGAGTGCTCCTCCGCACTCGTACAACTACGGTGTCGATCCCAATGCCGAGACAGAGGTGCATCTACTTGACTACTGGCGGGCAGTAAGAAAGCGCTTGTGGTTGGTGATCAGCATTGTCGTTCTAATCACGATGCTCTCCGTGCTCTACGTTGCCCGCAAACCCGACCTCTACCAGGCCGAAGCTCGCGTGCAGGTGGATCTGGAGAACAACGCTGCACTCGTAGGCAGGACACCTTACGTAATCGGTCCTGCCAACGACCCAACCTACTTCAACACTCAGTTGCAAATTCTTACGAGCCCAGGCTTGCTTCGACGCGTTGTCAAGACACTGGACCTCGAGCATAACCCTGACTTTTTCAAGGGGGGCTCAAACCAGAAGCGATCCACGTGGCAGACAGTTTTGCGGATGGCTGGAATCGCCGGTGAAGCAAAGGACGACCCAAACGCCAAACCGCAAAACGAATTGCCTCTCCGGACAACTGTTGCGCCAGCTAGTTCGAGAGAAGACCTGGTGGAAGCTAAACAGCTCTCGCGTTACGTAGGCGGCATCCTGGCAGCTTTGAAGGTCGACCCAGTTAAAGAAACCCGCGGCTACTATAAAGAAACGCGCCTCATTGATGTCAGTTTCACCCACACTGACCCACAAGTTGCGGCAAAAGTTGTTAATGCAATCGCTGAGACCTACGTGTTTTCAAACCTGGAGAAGAAGACTGAGACCAACACCAGCACCGGCGATTTTCTACAGAAGCGTGTAGCGGAACTACAGCAACAAATTCGCACGGACGAAGAGCGGCTGGTTAACTACGCGAAAAACAATCAAATCCTTTCACTCGACGCGAGTCAGAACACCGTGGTGGAGCGTCTTGCCGGACTCAACAAGCAACTGCTCGAAGCCGAGAACGAACGGAAGAGCGCCGAGGCTTCTTACAACGCAGCCAGGGCCCCGGGTGCCGCTAGCGCATTGGTGGATGCCGATGAGAAGCGGATTGCTGAATCCGAGACGAACCTGGCGGAGTTGCGTCAGAAACGAGCTCAGCTGTTAGTTGACGCTACGGAAGAAGCGCCCGAAGTTAAAGAGGTGACCCAACAAATTCAAGAGCTGGAAAGCCAGGTCAAAGATCTTCGCAGTCGCAAAAGTACTACCTTGCTGACTAACCTGGCGACGCGTTACCGCCAGACACTGGCACGCGAGGAATCGCTCAGGAAAGCCTTCGACCAGCAGCGATCCGAAACGCTGACGCAAAACGAAGCGGCTATTAACTACCGGATCATCCAGCAGGAGATTGAAACCAACAAGAGCTTACTAACTAACTTGCTGCAGCGTTCAAAAGAGAACGATGTCGTCATGGCCGGCAAACCAAACAATATCTCTATTATTGATTACGCCATCGCACCTGATAGCCCAATTGGGCCCAACCGAATGAGAACAGTCTTTATCGCCCTCTTCCTTTCATTCGGACTGGGGATTGGTTTCGCGCTGTTTCTTGAGTATCTGGATGATACTGTCCATTCGACCGACGAAGTCGAGCGCTTGTTACACCTGCCGGCATTGGCAGTTATCCCCTCGGTCGGCGCGAGCACGCGCCGGCGTCTGCTTGGTGGCAAGGGCGGACTGCAGAAGCTCAACGGAAACCCGTCTGCAAATCCCGAGCTTCTGATGAATGTTGATGGCCGTTCACCACTCGCCGAATCGTACCGCCATTTGCGCACTTCCGTACTGCTGTCAACTGCCGGCCGTGCTCCTCGATCCCTGCTGGTCACCTCCAGCTTGCCGGGAGAAGGGAAGACAACCACGGCCGTAAATACGGCAATTAGTCTGGCACAG
>JAMQPH010000805.1 GCA_023717605.1 Pyrinomonadaceae bacterium | reverse complement strand
GAAGCCGGCCAGTTGTGAGTAAGCAATACCTATGGGGAGAGCGACTGCCGCGACTGACAGCCCCGCGACCAGATCACTACGAAACCATTCGCGCTGGTAGTTGCGGATCAGCTTAACTCCCGGAACCCATTTCTCTACATTTGCTGACATCTCATGAAAACTATCGGCTTTGCCCTAAAAGTCATTTGACGCAGCAGCCTCGTTAGCCTGCCAGCGACAAGGTTCAAGAACTGAGGAGTGACTCAACGCACAGAGCCGCTTGGGTAGCCAGCGGATGCTAAGCTCAATCAACGCCTCGTGGGATGGTTTTGTGCGCCGTGCAAATGCTTAATCGATTGACGTTCACCATTAGACTTGAACTTAGCATCCGCTGGCTACCGCAAGCGGTTCTGTGCGTTGAATGATTTCTAACTTGTGTGCAATACATTCCAGAGAACGTCCGAGCGAGTCTTAAGGCAAAGCCGAACATATCCTGAATTCGCTAGCGGCTTGCCGGTTACAACACCAAGCCTATTAGGATTGGTTTGCGGTTTTTGCGGTTGCCGGGAAAACAGTCTTCCAGTCCTTCTTCATATCGGCCAGCACCCAGCCATATTTCTCAGCTTCGTCCAGTCCTTTATCCAGTTGACCGCTCAAAACATGTTGGCGGTCGTACGCGAACTCGCGCTCCGCGTCAGTGTGATGAACGATTAGCCCAAACGAAGGAAGGCCATCGGGCCGGCCGAGCGTGGTCCACATAAGCATCTCTCGATCGCCGTCCGAGTTGCCGAAACAGGCAATCGGACGCCGCCCAATGTACTTATTAATGGCCACCGGCTTTCCGGCCTTGTCGTCGAAGAAGTCCAGGGCCGGATCACGGACCAGCACCGGTTTACCGTCATCAAATTCGAAATGCGTCTTGATGGTTGAACCTACGATTTGTTGCGGTGGAATCCCGTACACGTCTTCAGCAAAAACACGCATGAACTCAACGCCGCCGCCGGAGACAATAAAAGTCGAGAACTGCTGTGCACGCAGATACTCGAGGACTTCGAGCATCGGTTGATAGATCACGCTTGTGTAAGCGCGGTTGAGCTTCGGATGCTTTGCGGAAAAGAGCCAGTCGCGCACAATCTCGACAAACTCATCGGTGGTCATACCCGCATGCGTTGCCATTGTGAGTTCGGCAATGTCCTTGAGCCCCGTGGCCATTACACCCTTCATGTCGCCCGCCAGTTGCGACTTGAACGGCTCAGTGGTTTTCCATTCCGGATGCTTAGGCGCCAGTGCCCTGAGCCGATCATTAGCAAAGAAGGCCTGAACCGGCACCGGCATTTCGCACCAGAGTGTGCCGTCGTTGTCGAAAACTGCAACGCGCTCGTTTTCTGACACGTAGTCTGGTCCAGTCGTCGTTACACAGCCCACGAAATCAACAATAGCTTGCTTGGCGCGACCCTCATTCCATGATGGCAGATCTCCCATTTCTTTTTCTCCTCCGCAAGCGAACGTGCCTGCTTGTTTTCTGCGATCCGAAAACTCTTTAATCTGATCCAGTTGCGCTGGTTCGCCTCACGAGATGCCTAATGTGAGGCCTCACGGGATGCCTCACGATATTCCGACATCTCATTCTCACCCGGTTTCAACCGGGTGATCAGGGTGCTTCGACGACTTCCTGAAACCGTTTCAACGGTTTACTCCTGTGCCTCGCCTGATCACTGTGGTAGTTGAAGCTGTTTGTGCTTTCATTTTGTGACTCCTTTTCGCTCCGGCGATTTGCTCTACTCTTCTTCAAAGTCACCCGGTTCCAGTGGGCTATCAGCGGCTTTGCCGCTTCCCTTGCGGAAAGGCTTTGCCTTTCCGAGCGGGGCAAAGAAATCTTGCGGCTATGCCGCGGAGGCAGAGCCTCAAGCAAATCAAACTGACTGACGGAAAGCCGGAGGCTTTCCGCAAGGAGGGCGGCGAAGCCGGGAAATGGTCTTTTCACACACTCTCTACCGCGTGTCGATACTGACCTCATTGCCACTCCGAGTCGTGTCGCACCTGGTCGACCCGACGCTACAGAGTGACGAGTCAACCAGGGGCAAATCTGCGGGCCAGAGGTTTCACACCAGGTGAGAATTCTTTATCAGCTGCCAGCGGCGGCTTTGGCCATTACTTTCTGATTCTCCTGAGCCTTCTCGAGCGCCTGATCGATGCTGAAGCTGGCAGGCTTTTGTCGTGGCGGAAACTCCTGGAAGGTCTTGAGGAACGCTGCAACGATCGCTTGCGCCGGAACCAGCAAAAAGGCGCGGTCCATCATCCATTTGTCATAAAACACCGAGGCGTCTTCGGTTGCCCGCTCAAATGGATCACTTCTAAGATTGAGAAGATCCGGTGCGCGTAGCGACTTGAGGGGTTGTTTCCAAACGCCAAGACCGTGCGCCTCCTGCACCATGAAGTTGACCTTCCAATTCCCAACACGCAACGCCATCAGATCGCCGTCGTCGCTCCAGTAGAGGAATCCCTTTCGTGGATTCTCTTTAACTTCTCCCTTCAGTAACGGCAGCATGTTGTAACCGTCTATGTGCACTTTAAACGTCTTGTTACCCGACTTGTAACCCTTCTTTAGTTTCTCGACTACGTCCGGGTCCCCGGCGACCGCAGCCAATGTCGGGAGCATGTCAGTGTGCGAAAAGACCTCGTTGGAAACAGTGCCCGCTTTGATCATCCCTGGCCAACGGATCGCACAAGGAACTCGCCAGCCACCCTCATAGTTGGTGTCCTTCTCACCACGGAAGGGAGTTGAACCGCCATCGGGCCAACTCATCACTTCTGCGCCGTTGTCGGTTGAATACATCACGATGGTGTTGTTCGCGATGCCCAGTTCGTCCAGCTTGTCGAGCAGTTTCCCAACGTGGCCGTCGTGCTCAACCATGCCATCTGGATAAACGCCCAGCCCTGTCACCCCCTGAGACTCCTTCTTCAGGTGGGTCCAGACATGCATGCGCGTCGAATTCCACCAGACAAAAAACGGTTTATCGTCTTTGACGGCTTTATCGATGAATTTCAGACTTGCATCGAGGAACTCTTCGTCCACCGTCTCCATTCGTTTTTTGGTAAGTGGACCCGTGTCCTCGATTTTCTGTGTGCCATCCGCATTCGCAAAAGTGTGCAGGACGCCACGCGGTCCGAACTTCTTCTTGAACTCTGGATCTTTCGGGTAGTCCTCATTCTCCGGCTCCTCCTCGGCATTCACGTGATAAAGATTTCCGAAGAACTCGTCGAAGCCGTGAGCGGTGGGAAGAAACTCATCGCGGTCTCCCAGATGGTTCTTCCCAAACTGGCCAGTAACGTAGCCGAGTGGTTTGAGGACGTCGGCAATGGTTGGGTCTTCGGGTTGAAGTCCGAGACTTGCTCCCGGCAGACCAACCTTGGTGAGACCGGTGCGTATTGGCGACTGACCGGTGATGAACGCTGCGCGCCCTGCTGTGCAGCTTTGCTGTCCATACCAGTCGGTGAAAAGCGCGCCTTCTTTGGCAACGCGATCGATGTTGGGGGTGCGATATCCCATGATGCCATTGTTGTTGGCGCTGATATTGAACCAGCCAATATCGTCACCCCAGATGATCAGAATGTTCGGTTTGTCTGCCATGTGTTTCTCCTTTAGTCCTGTTGTTCGTTGCCGTAGATTCAGTAGTCCAGCGCCGGCGAGAACGTCACACCATCCCCAAACAAGTTCGATAGACCTGGGTCGAGTGAGTGGTCATTGGGATCGAGCACTGCAAGGGTGATAAACGGCTCTCCCCCCTTTATGTAAGCAAAGACCGCCCCGTTCGTTATAAGCGGGATAGTACGCAAATTGGTCAAAGGTCCGTTCTGGGTGATATTGAAGAACTTCTCGGTGCCGGAGCCGCCGAAGAAGTCCTCATCGATGAGATCTAGCGTATTAAATCGGCCGATCGTAACGGCAAATAGATCCCCTGTTGCCAAGTCCGTCGGAATTAACCGGGTAAAATTTAACGCCGAAACTGTGATCACACTCCCGTCCGAACCAGGGACAATCTCGGCCGTGTTGACGGGGTTGATCGTGCCGGTTCCTCCGAGCAATGGTCCGCCAAAGCGTGCTTCGGTCTTGATCTCGGACGACCAAAACTT
>JAMQPH010000785.1 GCA_023717605.1 Pyrinomonadaceae bacterium | reverse complement strand
GCTGTTTGGCGTTGGTATCACCGCGCTGGTCGTTCTTGGCGCCAAGAGGTTGCGACACCCTCACGGGCATCACGCGTAGACGACAAGAAGATTCTTTTGAACCAGGGCTTGGTACCTCAGCAGGAGGTATCAAGCCCTGTCTGTCTGGTTCATCTGGTTGGTCTGGTTCAACCAAACAAACGAAACAAACTAAACAAACCAAATAACGATCTTCTTATGCCGGCGGACTTATTCAGCATCCTGCTAGAGGCAGGCTATCCGCTAAACGCGCTTCGATTCCCACGCCCTCCCGCGCGCTGCAGCATCTGTTTGACGAACCATGTCCCATACAGTAAAATGTGCATCACTGTGATGCACCGGTGATTCATGGAGGTATGGCGCCATGAAAGCGATTACATTACGGAACCTTCCGCCCGAAGTCGCCCGTACAGTGCTACAGCGGGCCAAGCAGAAGAAAACCAGCGTGAATAAGGCGGTCATCGAGCTGTTGGAAGAATCGGCGGGGTGCAAGGCAAAGAAGAAAGCGCCAGTCCGCTATCATGATCTGGACCATCTCGCCGGAACCTGGACGAAGGAAGAAGCCGCCGCGTTCGACAAGCTCATCGCCGAGCAACGCACGATTGATCCGGAGCTTTGGAAATGACCCGGCTGCTTCTGGATAGCTCAGCGTATATCGCGTTCAAGAAAAGGCACCCCGAGGTCATTGAGACCCTCCCTCAAGCCGAAGAGATATGGATAAGTCCGATTGTACTCGGAGAGCTTCGCGCGGGCTTTCTCCAGGGGAACAAACGAGAGAGCAACGAGCGCGAGTTACGGATGTTTCTGGAATCCTCGCGCGTCAGCGTCCTGGTCGTGGACGAAGAGACGTCGGACCGTTACGCAACCATCCGCGTTGCGTTGAAGAAGGCCGGCACTCCGGTTGCCGCCAACGATATCTGGATTGCTGCCAGCGCCATGCAGCACGGGCTCCCGATCCTGACATCCGACCGCGATTTTCAGAAAATTTCCCAGGTCATTGTTCGCCACTTTTCTCCTATCTAAGAAAACGAAGGATCACCCGTATCCACGCCTACACGCCGGACCCCTCTGATGGCTTCGGCATCCTATTCGCCGCTGGTTTCATCGTGCTGGTCGGTTTTGGTGTCAGAGGGTTGCGACACCGTCACGGCATCACGCATAAACGACAAGAAGGTTCCATTGAACCAGGGCTTGGTACCTCAGTTGGAGGTATCAAGCCCTTTCTGTCTGGTTCATCTGGTCTATCTGGTTTGTTTGGTTTATCTGGTTGATTTGGTTCATCTGGTTAGTTTCGTTCAACCCATTAACCAAACAAACAAGACAAACCAAACAAACCTACTAAACCAGACAGCTGCCGCTGAACCCCGACGTTCCGTCGTTGGCGATGCACAAGCCGGCTCTTGTTTCCAACGCTCATTTTGCTCCAAGCTATAGGCTATACGCTATCAGGCATACGCCCTTCGAATCCCACGCCCCCTCGTCGTGCGCCGGCAAGTTGAAAGCCTCGTACCGCTTCACCATGCTTCGACGGGAAGACTGTCGATCTCTTTGAAGTGTTGGTCTCGTGAAACAACCGTTAGATTGTGCTGTCGGGCTAAAGCGGCGATCCAGATATCGTTTTCCGGTAATGGCCTGCCTTTCTCCCGTAGAGCTTTCTTGATTTGTCCATAGTACGCAGCGGTTACTGCGTCACAGACCAACACAGCACCGGTCGTAACGAATTCCTCAATTCGACGAACGTTTTGCTCTGTGTGGGTGGACTTATAGGCCCCGAAATACAGTTCACCGAGGACGATGCTGGGAATGAAGATATGGTCTGTCTTGGAAAGGCGGGCTAGGATGGCTTGGTCATTGGCAAAGAGACCAATGATAATGTTGGTGTCGAGAAGGACGTTACCACTCACTTCTGTCTACTCTCTCGCACCCCCCTTCGATCGCTTTGGCTATCATCTCCAAGTCAGTGCGGCTGATAGCGCCTGCGAATTTCAGCAAATCCTTGCCGGAGATCCCCCCTGCAGCAGGCGTCAGGCCTTTCACAAAAGCCAAGACTCGCTGCTGCTCCTCTTCAGGCAGCTGCGCCATTCGCTGAAGAAGTTCTTCTTGAAGCTTCGGGCTCATTGTCGCATGCTCCCCTCAGTGAGGATTATCCTATTCTTCCTAGCCTGGGTCAAGAAACACGAAAAGCGGGACGGGTGATACGGTCTGAAGGCTAAAGGCTGAAGTGTTCGGAACTTCGGCCTCCGGATCACGCCTTTCTCGTCAGTCCCTCCTTTCGGGCGCTTCACGTGCAGGCGCATCTGAATCCAATTGAATTCTACGGTAATCAAAATGGATTCAGGTGAGATGCTGCCTGTTATCTCCTGCGCCTTCGTATTTCCCTTCGACATCATGAAAACCTGCCAATCTTGAAGGTCAATCAAGAAGAATTTCTCAAGTCCAGCTGCGCAAGCCGCTGGCACACCGATTGCTCCATACCTCGCAGGATGCTCAAAAAGGCTAGACTTCTCACCCGCCCAACCCCGGCGCGCCGAGACGCGCCGTTCCGCGGGCAAGGCCGCAACGAACTATCACTCACTTAATAAGGGGTGGCTGGGATGATCCCAACTGCGCACGTCCAACGAGGGTCTTCTGAGGCCGCGCGTTGCGCGAGCACGGGGATCGGCCCAGTCACCCCGCCCATTTTTCAGCATCCTGCTAAGGCGGACGAGCAGTCGACCTATATGGCTCACGTGTGAGAACTCGCTGATGAGGATTCACGCTTGAGTACCCAACCAGAACCTCCTCCTGGTTGCCAATCTCCTGGTTGACTGAGCGTCAACGCCACGGGAGCCCCGGCTCCGTCATACCCGGGGCTGCGGCTCCCTCCTTATAACTGGTTTGTTTGGTTCATTTGGTTTGTTTTGTTGATCTGGTTTGTTTTGTTTATCTGGTTGATTTGGTTCATCTGGTTAGTTCCGTTCAACCAAACAAACAAGACAAACCAAACAAACCAAATAAACGGTCCCGCTAGCAGTCGCGGTGGGGCAGATATCATGACCCAAGATATGGTGGATAGGAGCCTGTCCGACAGTGACCTTTCTACTGCGGCGAACGGCAACGTCGGACAGGCTTCCATCCCGTATAACCCACAATAGCTATTGAGCTATTGCAAAAAATGCCGTACAGGTTTACTAGTTGCTGCCAGTCGCTTGCACGTCACTATTTGCGCGCACTGCACGATTGGTTTCCTGCACTGGACTTTCGAAGGAGCCGGCCATGAATGGCCCTCAGGTGGTCTTCTACCCGATCACCATCGTGTCGGTTCCTGCACGAGCATTCGCATCGATTCGGAAAAGGTTCTTGCGCCTTCTCCCTAAGAGGAGTTGCCACGGATGACGCCTCAAGTTCGCATGAAGACTCCCCTTTCTCCGGCTTCTCAAAATCGTATCGCGACTCTAACAGCCAAGAGCATTGCGCGAGAAAAGTTTTCTAACCTCTTTTCTGCGCACCATGCAGCCTTGAGCTGGACAAATCTAATGAAATCGATGGCGATCATCCTGCTCGCCATCCTGCTATTTGCTGGCTCAGCTTGCACCAAGGTCTCTGTGTCGGTGCGCCAGCCCGCTGCTAGCAGCGAGCTAACAGGCACCCATTGCAAGCTACAACGAGAACTTACAAATCAACACCAGGAAACAAATGTTTGGTGCTGGGCGGCCAGTGCCCATACCGTGATCGAGTATTTGAAGAACGAGAGAGTCGAACAGTGTGACCTCCTCCACGCCGTCTACCGTGGCCAATTAATGTATGAATGGAAGCAGCTACCAAAGGCCTCTACTACTAGCCTCGAACCTCCCAGCTGTTGCATGAACATGCCAGAAGTCGAATTGCCACCCCGTACGAAGAACGTAGAAGTGGCTCAGAGCATCTGCTACCAGAATGGCTGGCCGGAAGCTGTCTTTGCCACGGAAGACTTCTACGCGACATTTGCCGGAGTCAAATACGACTGGTCAATTCCCTATCCCCACGGACTCAGCTGGGCAGAAATCGTCGAAGAGATCTGTTCAGATCGCCCGATGATCAGCGTCATACTTTACGGTCGCGAACTAGGCGGCGGAGGCCACGCGGTCGTAATCGGAGGATACAGCGAACTCGAAGACGGATCGCAATGGGTCCATGTGTACGACCCCGGTTACAATACAGAGGAAGATGACTCTTATATCTGGCCCTACGAGGTGTATCTCGGTAACCCGGGGGTGTTCACTCATGTT
>JAMQPH010000802.1 GCA_023717605.1 Pyrinomonadaceae bacterium | reverse complement strand
CCTGTCGACGTCTCGGGGATGCCCCCGCTGCCGTTGATGTTAACAGTGTCACTCCCCGTAAAATGGCCCTGGCCGTCAAAGTTTGTCACCCCGATGCCGGCAATAGGACCCAAGCCGAGGATGGTCCCGCTGAAGGTGTCTCCGTAGCAGCCATTCAAAGTGCGTAGCGAGCAGTGTCTCGGACATCTATCCCTGTCGTCGTCATCATCATCCTTTGCTTGGACACTCGGGACGATGCTTCCTTGGCCGCCGTCCGGGCCTTTGAAGGGTACTCCTATGGCAAATAAGAAGCTGCCGACAAAGACGGCGAGACTAATTGCAGTGATGGTTCGTTTCATGGTCACACTCCTTTTTGGTGAAGCGCCCTTGAAAACTCGTCGAAACTTTTGAAAGTTCGCGTGGACGAGTCAAGACCGCACATTTACTAAGTTCGACGACTTCCGCTTGGACACCCTTCAGCGGCTGCTGCTTCGCGGCGGTGGGCTCTTACTGGACATAGTCGCTCGTATTGTGGTGCACACCGCGCACCTCTCCCGCCCTTACTGCTGGCCCGCAGTCAGGACCACCGTCTCAGCCTTTGACGCTCCTTGCGCTACCTTGTTTTTCTCTGCGTTCTTTGCTAACTCGCGAACCCTGCGCTCCCTTTTGGATTCGTTCAGCTCACGGCCGGCGTCTTCACCCCCCGTCCAAACCTGCGTCAGGAAGTACTGCTCACCGTACTTTTGGAAGACCAACTGCGCCCGCTCCGGTTGTACGGGTCTTTGCACTCTGGAGGTCAAGAGTCTGGCGCTCGCACTGGAATGCCGATTTTCAACCCTCAGCACAGTATACCCAGTCTTGGAGTCACGCCGGAAGGTGTACTCGCCGGCCCGGAACTGTTGAGTCCCTGCGTAGAAATCGAACGGGACTTCCATCCTGATCTCGCCGGCTGATTGCGCGCGGGCAGAGACTGCCGCCAACGTCAACAAGAGGCTGACCACCGTTAAAGTTCTCAAAGCTTGCTGTTTCATCACGATCTCCTTCTCTTAGTTGTGGGGTAGCTGTATTGCTCCCTCCATCTATAGACGCAAGAATTAAGTTCGGAAACCACCATCCGAGTCCAACAAATCTTCAAGGACGTTTTGCGACACCGTGTGCCTTCACTTTGTAACGTGCTATACTCGCCATCCTTTACAGCTTCGTAATCAACCTTAGGCGGGGTTTAAATGACACAGCCGACCCCCTCGCCACTCGCAGTAACTCAACTGCTAATCGATTGCAGCGACGGCAATCAGGACGCCTTCAATAAGCTATACCCCCTGGTGTATGAGGAGTTGCGCCGTCTAGCTCACCGTTACATGAGCCAGGAACGCCCTGGTCAGACACTGCAAACCACCGCCGTGGTCCATGAGGCTTATCTCCGGCTGATTGATCAGAAGCATGTGCAATGGCAGAATCGCGCGCACTTCTTTGCTATCGCCTCGCAGATGATGAGGCGCATCCTAATCACGCACGCTCAAAGTCACGCCTATACCAAACGCACTGGTGGTGCGCTCAAGGTCTCGCTGGACGAAGCTGCCATCCTGTCTCAGGAACGAGCGAGTGAATTGGTTGCACTCGATGAGGCGCTAACAAGTCTGACCGCTATTGACCCGCGCCGGAGTCAGGTGGTCGAACTGCGCTTCTTTGGTGGCTTGAGTAATGAAGAGATAGCTGAGGTGCTGAAAATCTCCCCGAACACAGTGACACGCGATTGGAACGTGGCCAAATCATGGCTCTATCGCGAGATGAATAAGGAGCAGGAGGATGAATCCTGAACGCTGGGAGCAGGCCAGCCGGATTCTGGAAATTGCACTCGAGCGCGACCCGGACCGACGGGCTGCGTACCTCGATGAGGTCTGTGCAAACGATGATGAGCTACGTCGAGAGGTAGAGAGTTTGCTCGCTGCGTCAGCGAAAGCTGGTAGCTTAATGGATTCTCCTGCGATGGCGATCGCCGCGCCCTTGTTTGTTGATGATTCGGTTAAGTCAATGCTCGGGCAGTCAATCGGGCATTACAAGATAATCAGTGCGCTCGGAGCAGGTGGGATGGGAGAAGTCTATCTAGCGCACGACACAAGGTTAGGCCGGAAGATCGCCCTGAAGCTGCTAGCGAACCACTTCACGACAGATAAAGATCGGTTACGCCGCTTCGACCAAGAGGCACACGCCGCCTCAACTCTCTCGCACCCGAATGTCTGTGTCATTCATGAGGTAGGTGAGACTGAAGATGCTCGTCCCTACATCGCGATGGAATACGTTGAGGGAGTGACACTGCGCCAGCACCTGACAGAGACTCGACTGAAGCTCAGCGAAGTGCTCGATGTAGCGGTGCAGGTCGCTACCGCATTAACGGTGGCACATGCAACAGGGATCGTGCATCGAGACATCAAGCCAGAGAACATCATGGTGCGTCCTGATGGCATTATCAAAGTCCTGGACTTCGGGCTGGCGAAGCTCACCGAGCAGCCGACTGCCGATGTCATGATACCTGCTGGGGCACGCGCGAAGACGGACGCTGGGGTGGTGATGGGCACCTCCAGCTACATGTCACCTGAGCAAGTCAGGGGACTGGCGGTGGATTCACGCACCGACATCTGGAGCTTGGGTGTGGTGATATATGAGATGGTCGCGGGCCGAGCGCCGTTTCCGGGCGACACCGCGAACCATATTTGCGTTGCGATTTTGGAGAAGGAACCGACGCCGCTCCCCAGCCTCGCGCCTGATGCGCCGCCAGAGTTGCAACGCATCGTGCGCAAGCTGCTGGCGAAGGATCGGGACGAGCGCTATCAAACTGCGCGCGACCTGCTAATCGATCTAAAGAGTCTCAAACAAGACCTGGAGTTTGCTGTCAGGCTCCAGCACTCCGCGGAGCCGGAGCTGAGCAGCGACGAAACTGGAAGCGCTGAGGTAACTGTCGGGGCAACTCATAACGACGGTCGGCAAACGAAGGAAGCGCAGACGGCGCGCACTACATTGACTTCAGAGTTTCCGAAGCGGAGGGCGCTTCTCTGGACGGCCGGATTACTCGGTGGTCTCCTGGTCATCGTGGTGTTGGCCTATATCATCATCATGCGGCAACCGCCTCCGCCGCCGCGGATCGGAAGCCAGGTCCAACTGACGAATGACGGTCGAGATAAAACGAACGGTTCTGGTATTGCCGCTGACGGCTCTCGGGTCTATTTTGCCGAAGATTTGGGGCAAACACCTGGATTTGCGCAGGTGTCCACCGCTGGTGGTGAAGCCACACTAATTCCGGCTCACTTCCTGGAACGACCGGGTCAGGGATTTCTTTTTGATATCTCGCCCAGTCGAAACGAGCTCCTCATCGGAAAGGCGGATGCTGGGGGATTGCCCAGTTTGTGGGTCATGTCGGTGCTGGGCGGACCCGGTCGCCGCGTGGGCGATTTGCGCGCGTTCAGTGCGTGTTGGTCTCCCGACAACCAGCGAATCGCCTATGCGAATCCTGGGGGTTTGTATATAGCTAATAGCGATGGGAGCGAATCACGCAAGCTGACGATCCCTCCTGGAGGCGGCTTTCCGATATTCCCTGCCTGGTCACCGGATGGAAGTCGGCTTCGCTTCAATGTGTGGGATCAAGACAAGGAAACTTCTACCTTGTGGGAAGAAGCAGTCGATGGTACCGGTCTTCATCCGCTGTTTCCTGGCTGGAAGGGCAAGGACGGCAACAACGGTTGGGGAGGCCGTTGGACTCCCGACGGGCGCTATTACGTCGTTCTGGTTGGGGGCGATATCGGGGTCGGACAGGGCGCTGACATCTGGGCCCTCCGTGAAACGGATAGTTTTTTCGGAAAGACGGATCGAGCGCCGATTCAATTGACTTTTGGACCACTGTCATTCTTCCCTCCCGTGTTTAGCCCCGACGGGAAGAAACTGTTCACCATAGGGTACCTCCCGCGCGCCGAAGTAATGCGCTACGACGTTCTCACGAAACATTGGGGACCTGTACTTTCGGGCACGTCAGCGACTAATCTGGCTTTTTCCCGGGATGGTCAGTGGGTTACCTATGTCACCCACCCCTACGGACCGCTCTGGCGCAGTCGAGCAGACGGCAGCCAACGACTACAACTCACATCGCCAGAGATAAAGGTTAATCTGCCGCGTTGGTCGCCTGACGGCAAGCAGATCGTCTTCAACGGGAACGTCTCAGGCCAGCCGTATCAGATCTATGTGGTTTCGGCCGAGGGCGGCAAGGCGGAACAATTGGTCCAGACGAACTGCGCTGATGTAGATCCCACGTGGTCGCCGGACGGAAACAGGATAGTCTTCGGACACCTCCCCCCATTTGGAACACCGTGCAAAGCAGAGATCTACGTTCTCGATCTGAAGAGCCGCCAGGTTTCAACCATCGCTGGTTCGGACGGGCTTTTTTCTCCGCGCTGGTCGCCCGATGGGAACTCGATGGTGGCGGTGACCTCCGATTTTACTCGATTGATGCTCTTCAGTTTCGCGACGCAAAAATGGGAGGAACTCGCTAAGGGTCCCCGCGAGTATCCAGGGTATCCAGGATGGTCGCGCGATGGAAGATTCGTTTACTTCATGAGTCTGAGCGACGTGCTTCGGGTGCGGATTGCCGATCACAGGGTGGAGCAGGTGGTCAGTCTCAAGGACGTTCGTTTGAAAATCGGTTTTACGGGGCTCAGTCTGGCTCCTGACGACTCTCCACTCCTGCTCTTCGAGACCAGCGTCAAGGAGGTTTACGCCCTCGACTGGATAGCTCCGTAGCCGGAGAGCTGCACACGCACGGTCTATTCAACAACACCGCAGTTCGTGAATCATGCGGGCCAGCTGCAATCCGCAAGGAGGAGCCATCACGGAAAGAGACCAAAGTCGGCTCGCTCGGGAAAGAGTCTTCCTCCCTGCAATATTGCTAGTGTTGGCGATTGGCCTGCACGCGGGAGTTGATGCGCAGTCGAATACTGGTGGCAATATCAGCGGCACTGTGCGAGATCCACGAGGCGCCGTCGTTCCGAAAGCTGAAGTATTGATACTGGAAGAGAGGACAGGCTTCTCGCGCACCGTAGTGGCCAACGACGAAGGATTCTATTCAGCTCCCAGTTTACCTTTCGGGCGTTACTCTGTGAGCGCAGCGCCGCAGGGATTCAAAAAGACCGTTAGCACCGGTCTAGAGCTGCACGTCAATGAGAACCTGGTTGTTAATCTGACCCTTGAAATTGGACCCGTAACTGAAACTGTCACTGTGCCCAACGAAACCACGCAGGTCGAAACGCGCAGCGGGGAGGTAAGCAGCCTTATTTCAGCGAAGCAGGTGACGGAGCTGCCACTCAATGGGCGCAACTACGCCCAGTTCGTGTTGATGGTGCCGGGCGTTTCGCCAACCAACAACGATTTCAACA
>JAMQPH010000773.1 GCA_023717605.1 Pyrinomonadaceae bacterium | reverse complement strand
TATAGTCGTGATCGGTGCCCAGTGGGGTGACGAGGGCAAAGGCAAGATCGTCGATCTGCTCGCTGAGCGTTTCGACATTGTGGTCCGCTATCAGGGCGGACACAATGCCGGCCACTCGGTGCAGGTCGGCGATCGTTCGTTTGTGCTGCATTTGCTTCCTTCGGGAATCGTTCATCAGGGCAAGATCTGCGTGCTCGGCAACGGCATGGTGATTGATCCGAAAGCTTTCTTTGAAGAAGCTGATCGACTGATGACTCAGGGTATTGAGGTCTCGCCCGATCGGGTCAAGATCAGCTCACGTGCGCATCTGATACTGCCGTACCATCGGGCTCTGGACCACACTAGTGAGGAGCGACTCGGCAATGAGAGAGTCGGCACTACCCTGCGAGGCATTGGCCCCGCTTACGAGGACAAGGCCGGTCGAAGGGGAATACGCACGGCCGACGCCCTGGTGCCTGACGTTCTGCGCTCGCGGATTGAGCGAAATCGCGAGGATGCGAACCGGATCATCCAGGCCTACGGTGGTGAGAAACTCGATGTCGATGAGATCTTCAACCAGATGTCGCGACTCACGGAACGACTCGGCAACTTCATCGGTGATACGACCCACTATCTGAATGTGGCAGCTGCGGAAGGTCGCTCGATACTCCTCGAAGGGGCGCAAGCTACTCTGCTGGACGTGGATCATGGGACTTACCCGTTCGTTACTTCCTCAAGCACAACCGTGGGCGGAGCGATTTGTGGTACAGGTCTCGCACCGCATCGGCTCACGGGCGTACTGGGAATTGTTCGCACCTATACGACGCGAGTGGGTGAGGGACCATTCCCAACAGAGATGCTTGAGGGCGAGGCTGAGCTGGGCCAACTCATTCGCGAACGTGGCCGCGAATATGGCGCCTCAACGGGTCGACCGCGTCGCTGTGGCTGGTTTGACGCATTCGCCACGCGTTATGCAGCGGAGATCAATGGCTTCACGTCGGTGGCGCTCACGAAGCTCGACGTGCTCGACGCTCTTGATGAGATAAAGGTCTGCACGGGTTACAAGCTTGACGGTCGAGTCTGCGATTCACTTCCGGCCGTCTCTCAGGACCTGCGTCGTATTGAGCCGATCTATGCAACCCTCCCGGGCTGGAAGACTTCCACGGTAGGTACCACGGAGATGAGTTCTCTTCCCGCCAACGCGCGACGCTACGTCGACTTTCTCTCCGAACAAATCGGTGTGGAAATCGGTTTAGTCTCCACCGGCCCCGAACGCTCCCAGACAATCATCATCCACGACTCCGCCCTCGGCAGCTGGCTCGACGACTAGTCCAAAGCCCAACGTCCAATGTCCAATGTCCGTTATGTAAAGTTCGGAGCTCAAAGTTCAAAGTTCAAAGTTCAAAGTTCAAAGTTGCGGACGTTGGACATTGGACTTTGGACATTGGACTTTCCGTTCGGTAGAATGCCATTCATTCGTTTGATGTGGGCCGATAGCTCAGTCGGTAGAGCAACTGGCTTTTAACCAGTGGGTCGCAGGTTCGAGTCCTGCTCGGCTCACCACTAGAATCAATAAGTTAGGGCAGCCACGCACTAAGCGGTGACTGCCCTTTTGATTTTTGGGTGCGAATAGGGTGCGAAACTTTAGGTTTCAGGTTCCGTAGAGAATGGCAGCGATGCGGTCGGTAGCCGACTGTTGCAGCTTGCGGGGCACGTGGCTGTAGGTAATATCTATCATCGTCACTGACGTGCCAAGTATCTCTGCTACTACGCGGATATTTTCGCCGTTTGCCAATCGCAATGACGCGCATGTATGCCGCAGCGAGTAGAGCGAGAATCCTTCCTGAGGTATGCCTGCCGCTGTCAAACCGCACTCGAACAAACCGGCAGCGTTACCGCCGCCGCAAAGACGGCGAAGATTAGTCGCGAACGCGCCTATGAGTGCCGCAGACTCTATCCTACATTCGCAACACTCTGGGACCAGGCGCTTGAGACAGGCGCGGATCTTCTCGCAGATGAAGCGCGCCGCAGAGCATTCGCAGGCTCAGACGTTTTATTGATGTTTTTGATGAAAGGTCTGCAACCGCAAAAATGGCGAGAGAGTCGCGCTTCCGTTGCGCCCTCCGAGCTGAACCGATTAATTGAAGTTGAACTTCAGCGCATCGCTAAGCAGAAAAAAGCCGAAGAGTGGGAGCCGATTAATTAAAGGACGCATTTTGAATTACAGATCAGTGAAACTGTCGTATATCGCCCTCTCGTCCGCTTCAAAATAGGGGCCGTCTGTTTTCACACCTCTTTTGCAGCCGGACCTGCGCGAGTGATGCCCATTTTCTTACTTTGCCAGATGGCGGCGGATCGCGGCGATCACCGCGCTCTCCGCGTATGAGACGCCGTCCAACCGGAGCAGTTCGGTTAGCCAGCCGTTAGCTTGCGCCACGTCTTCGCACGCCTTGATTATGGTCGCGATCCGTTGTTCCGATTCGTCGGGCGGAAGGACGGAGAGACCGATTCGGATCGCTTCTAACGCCGTCCGGAAGACTTCGTCGGATGGGCGGTGGGCTAGCCAATCGAGAAGCTGACGATAATCGGCAGACCCCGGCGACACGCCGCGTTGCTTCGCGATGTGCAGAATGGTGTCGCGCTCGGCATCGCTGACGTCGCCATCGACCCAGGCGACTTCGACCAGCGGCGCCAGGATGAACGCCGAACCCGTGTCGAGGGTGACGCCGAGCTTCTGGATGCGCTCAAGAAGCGCCGGTTCGTCCGCTCGAAGTTTCTCCGCCAGCGCGTGAGCAATCTCGCTCAACTGGGCCTTCTGACGCAGCTTCGCGATCAGCTTGGCATCCTCCTGACGGAAATAGGCCTGCTCCTCGCCACGCTCACGGTCGCGCAACATGTCCTTTGCCATACTACCTCCAATCGCGATGCCCCAGTGGCCGCCACCCGGTCGCATAACGCTTATCTAGTCAATCAAAACCCATAACGAAAGCACACATATAAAAAAGAGACATTCGGGTGCGAATCAGGGCAAAGTGCACTAAAGTGTGCGAGAGTATACTAAGGAATGAGACGAGTAAACGCCAATAGAAATAAGGCTGAGACGACTCAGCTATGCTCAGCTAAAGTGGATATTTCTGGCTTTTAACAGGAAGATCATCACACCTGAG
>JAMQPH010000758.1 GCA_023717605.1 Pyrinomonadaceae bacterium | reverse complement strand
GGTGGATTCAAGGATGTTCGGGGTCGCTGTGGTGAGTACGGACAACCAGGTCTTCTCAATCGGCGAGATCAACTATGCCTTCTCGATCCAATCAATTTCCAAAGTCTATACGCTGGCCCTCGCCATGGAAGAGCTCGGAGTGGACCGGGTGTTTGATCGGATCGGCAGCGAGCCGACTGGCCGAGCCTTCAATTCGGTAAACGCCGTAGTGGAGATGCCCACGCACACAGGTAATCCATTAGTGAATGCCGGAGCCATTGCCACGACCAGCCTGATCCTGGGCAAAGATGCCAACGAAAAGTGGAACAAGATTCTCAACTTCTACAGCCGGGCCGCGGGTGACAAGTTGACGCTAGTCGACGAGGTCTACAAATCCGAGGCGGCGACCAATGCAGGCAACAAAGCACTCGCAATGCTGCTGGCGAAATACGAACGCATCTACGCCGACCCGTTTGAGTCGGTTGACATCTATACGAAGCAATGCTCGGTCGGCGTGAACGTCATCCAGCTCGCGCGCATGGGTGCGACCCTGGCAAACAACGGCAAGAACCCCGTGACGGGCGAGCAAATAATCAAGCCCGAGCATGTTCCTTACATTCTCTCAACCATGACCATGGCCGGCTTGTATGACGGCTCAGGCGGATGGGCCTGGAAAGTTGGCTTGCCCGCGAAAAGCGGTGTTGGTGGCGGCATCGTAGCCATCGTTCCGGGCAAAGGCGCGATCGCCGTTTTCTCACCACGGCTGGACGAAGCGGGCAACAGCGTCAAGGCACAGAGGGTAATTGAATACGTAGCTAACAAGCTTGACTTTAATCTCTTCTCCCCACGTTCGGTTGGTCTGAAAGGTGAATAGCTAGCAAAGGCTTTTCATTCGAGTCTGGAGCTAGCGTTTTGAAAACCTTATGAACAGGCGACGCTCTTACAAGTGTGTTTCAAGGTTTAAGCTGGCAATAATGATCAGCTTGCCTCTGTTCATTTCGCCGATTCCCGCAATCGCGCAATCGCCATCCAGCGACTATCTCTTCAACGATACTCATTTTCACCTGACCAATTACATTCAGGAAGGCATAGACATTCACGATTTCCTGAAAATTATGGGAACCAAAGCCGGACGCGTTGCACTGTTTGGAATCCCACTTCAGCAGCAATGGTCATATCGCGTCGATGAAAACCGAGCACCGACGTACTACCTGAACTCTGACGCTCCGCTCTACTACTACTCATTCACCGATGCCTGGATAGCTATGGCCTATAAGTCTCTTTCAAAAGAAGAGCAAGCCAGATTCGATCCGATGATTACCGGTTTCAATCCGACCGATATGTACGCTGCTGATCACATTCGGCGTGTACTCAAGGCCTTTCCGGGAGTGTTCACCGGTATCGGCGAATTCAGCATTCACAAAGAATTTGTCTCAGCAAAGATTTCAGGTGTGGTGGCCAGTCTTTTCGATCCAGCTCTCGATCGAGTCTTTGACTTTGCGGCTGAGGTTGGATTGGTCGTCCTTATTCACAACGATGTTGATGTTCCCTTCGCAAAACCTGGCGCGCCGCCCGCATATGCCGCTCAAATGAAAGCACTACTTAAACGGCATCCTAATACTACAGTTATCTGGGCGCATATCGGTGTGGGTCGAATTATTCGTCCGGTTAAAGAACAGGCAGCGATTGTTCAGGAAATTATCAACGACCCGCAAATGACGCATGTTCACTTCGACATCTCCTGGGATGAAGTTGCTAAATACATTGTGGCGACGCCGGAGTCGACACGGAACGTAGCGGCCGTCATCAATCGATATCCTGATCGATTTCTTTTTGGCAGTGACGAAGTGGCGCCACCCGATCAGGAAAAATATCTCAAGGTTTATAACCAGTATGAGCCTTTGTGGAAGTTACTTACTCCTGAGGCCAGTGAGAAAGTGCGCAAAGGAAACTACGAAAGACTTTTTGGTGAGGCTCGGCGCAAGGTCCGTAGTTGGGAAGCGGC
>JAMQPH010000751.1 GCA_023717605.1 Pyrinomonadaceae bacterium | reverse complement strand
CTCTCCCCACACGCTCCTGCGCTCCTCCACGAACTCGCGCCCGTGCAGTGGCGATTGCCGGCGGGTGCGCTCGTCCGTGTGAAATCGGTCCTCGGCGGCTTGCATCACGAATACTCCCTTGCCGCAGCACCCCGAGCGCGTAATCAGTCAGTGTGAGCGCACCGAGTGCTGTTGTTCATCTGAATATTTGCGGAAGACAGACAGTGCGCGAACGTCCCATGCACTATCTCCCGCGCGCGCATGATCGAGTATTTGCGGAGCAGTGTGCTGCAGCAATGCAGCAGGAGGTTAGCGATGAGTTGAACTGACTGCTGTGTGAGAAGCTGCGCCATAGATGAAGGACGGCCCTTCGAGATCGGCTTTCAGGAGCAGGTCTCAAACCACTCCAAGCTGCTGCGGTAAAGAGTCGTGGTGGTGAGCGTTGGTAGAAAAGCGCGAGGTTAGACTCGTGCAGGTAGGCATCCGAGAGACGAACGAAAGTGAACCTTCGAGGACGCGTCGTTAAATAATCAAGTGTCGTCAAAACCAGGTGTGTGCTCCGTGCCTGGGATAAGTCCGCTGGGTGCCTGATGACTGGGGGCGGGTGGCGACCGGCGTAGAGGGGGCGTGAAGCGGATGCAGGCTATGGCGTGGAACTGCAGGAACCAGTTGCTCCGATGTCAAGGGAGAAGCACAAGCGGCGACAACCGCGAGGCGAGCGTACCGATGCGGAGTACTGGGGCGGACCGATTCGTATTAGCGAGGAAGGCCCGTAACGGGGCTGGAGCGAAGGGATCGGGTCAGGGGGTTGGCGACTACCTCAACTGGAAACAGGAGGAAGGTGATGCGTACGACCGGCAAGCCGTTCGATATTGAAAAGATGCAAGTGTACGAAGCCTACCGAGCGGTCAAATCCAAGGGTGGTGCGGCTGGGGTGGACGGTCAGACGATCGAGCAGTTCGAGGCCGATCTGAAGAGTAATCTCTACAAGATCTGGAACAGGATGAGTTCGGGAAGCTACTTGCCACCGCCGGTACGCGCCGTCTCCATTCCCAAGAAGACTGGGGGCCAAAGGATTTTGGGTGTGCCCACCGTAGCTGATCGCGTGGCGCAGATGGTGGTAAAGCAGGTCATAGAGCCAAATCTAGATCCGGTATTTCTGGCGGACTCCTATGGCTATCGGCCGGGAAAATCGGCGCTCGATGCCATTGGCGTGACGCGCGAGCGGTGCTGGAAATACGACTGGGTTCTGGAATTTGACATTAAAGGTCTGTTTGACAACATCGACCACACGCTGCTGATGCGGGCTGTCCGGAAACACGTAACGTGCCAATGGGCGCTGCTGTACATTGAGCGATGGCTCAAGGCACCGATGGTGGATGAGGCAGGAGAGAAAATCGAGCGAAGCCGAGGTACGCCCCAAGGGGGTGTGGTTAGTCCGATCTTATCGAACACCTTTCTCCACTACGCGTTTGATCTCTGGATGGCGCGGACTCACCCCGACCTCCTGTGGTGTCGGTATGCTGATGATGGGCTGGTGCACTGCCGAAGTGAGCAAGAAGCGATAGCCCTCAAGGCCGAACTTCACGCTCGCTTGACAGCGTGCAGCCTGGAGTTGCATCCGAGCAAAACCAAGATCGTTTACTGCAAGGACGGTAAGCGTAGAGGCACGTATCCGAACGTCAAGTTCGACTTCCTCGGGTACTGCTTTCGGCCCCGTCTGGTGCGGCGGCGCCGGGACAACGCGCTGTTCTGCGGCTTCAATCCCGCGGTTAGCGTCTCGGCTCTGAAGGCCATGCGGTCAACGATTCGGGACTTGAATCTTCGCCGTCAAACGCAGCTGTCGTTGGCTGATATCGCCCGGCAAATCAATCCATTGCTACGTGGTTGGATTGCTTACTACGGGCGGTACGCACCATCGGCGCTGGCTCCACTGCTGCGATACGTCAATGTAACGCTTCTGACGTGGTTGATGCGCAAGTTCAAGCGCTTTACGGGCCATAAGATTCGGGCGGGTCGCTTTCTCGAGCGGCTTGCTGCTGGCCGTCCGGATCTGTTCGTGCACTGGCAATTTGGTATGCGCGGCGTGTTTAACTGATGGGAGCGGAGTGAGTCGAGAGATTCACGCTCCGTTCTATGAGAGGCTGGAGGTGCAACTCCTCCGGCCTACTCGCCCCGCGCCGTAGCGGACGAGCGCAAGCGCGCGATTGCGATCCGTCTCGGCGGTGCGAAGCTCGGCCGGAAGCGCGCCGTAGTAGTCGAGCGCCCGTTTCGCCAGTTCCGCGACGATGTCGAGGCGCCCCACCGGCTCGAGCTCGAGGTAGAAGTCGTCGAGCAGA
>JAMQPH010000730.1 GCA_023717605.1 Pyrinomonadaceae bacterium | reverse complement strand
TTTCTGGTCTATCCACTCGGTGCCGATGATCTCCGGCGGGTTGATAACTCCACTGCTGCCTGCGGTTTTCTCCAGCAGGCTGAACGGATTTGCCGACGGATCCAGACTGGCAAGCCTTATCCGGGCCATCCGATTTAGATTGGCGGACGGCAATGAGACTGAAAGCTTAAACAGGTCATGCAAGACCACCAGCGCCGCCGCTTGCCTATTTAGTTTCTCCAGGGCATCAGCAAGAAACGATGCCGACTTGAATAACCTCTCGTCTCGTTTGTACCCGGTAAGTTTCTTCGACTCCATCGCGAGCGTCGCCGCCTTTACCATTCCCTTAGCGTGCTCGGCCATGCGTTCATAGTCTTTCTTAGTGTGAAAAGCATCGGTCAGCAATGTTTCCATTCCATAGAGCTCATCGAGGTCTTGTGGTTGGGTGTTTACATAAGCATCAACCGTTCTCTCTGCTTCGGGAAGCAGGTTCCTCTTGATCGCATGTAGAACCAGCACAGCCCGCGCTACCTGGGGCTTCTCTCCGGCAGGACTCTCGGCAATGAAACGGCGCATCGCCTTGAGCGCGGCGTCCGAGTTGCCGGATAGATGATGGAGCATGCCCAGGTAATAAAGATCTGTTTGTGATTCAAGCACACTGGTGTTGCGCGCACCCGCGCGGTCGCTACCGCTCACGGTTCTGGCGTCGCTTCGTACTTCAGCGGCGTTGCGCTCACCAGAGACCCGGTCGCTACCGCTCGCGGTTCTGACGTGGAGTCGAGCTTCAAGGACAGCGGCGTTGCGCGCGGCGAGGTCTTTCTGCTGCTGTTTGGTCGTGGCCTCCAGTTTTGGATCGTAGGCTAGATTCTGTTTGTTGAATTCGGCGAATCTCTTATCGAGATAGTTATTCACTTCTTCGTACAAGGCCTGGGCCGTTCGCGTGTCTGGCGTTACCTCCGGCAATCCCCGGAGTTGACCGTTCTGGGCAAAGCCAGACGGAGGTGCCAGTAGGATGCAAGCAAAGACCAGAATCAGAAATCTTAGGCAGTACGGATTCATCAGAAATCGGTCCATTTGTTCACGAGGTTGATCAAGTAGTTTAGAGTTCAAGCTTTAGCTTGCGTCATTGCAACGCGCAACCTAAAGGTTGAACTCTGAACTACCTGCTTCCTTCGTGCGGGGTTCACGAGTTCAAGCCTACACCGGTAAAACGATCGGGACTAAAAGCACTAAGGTCCAGAGAAACGACATTATCCACAATCGCGCCGGCAATCAACTCTCCGGTGATCGGTGCCAGCAGAATGCCATTGCGATAGTGTCCGGTCGCAAACACCAACCCTCGGATTTCCTCACATGGACCAAGCACCGGCAAACTGTCCTCGGCACGGGGACGCAAACCCGCCCAGACACCAACTAGCGGTAGATCTGAAATCCGCGTCGAAATTTGCAGAGCGTTAGACAAGATTGAGTGAACTCCGGTGGCAGTCACCACTTTATCAAAGCCAGCATGTTCGGTAGTAGAGCCTGAAAGGACTCGACCATCGCGCCGTGGCACAAGGTACCCACGCGGGTTGTAGATGACGTGGCGTGCAATGGGCGGGGATCCAGTTGAGTCAAAGCAAACCATCTGCCCTCGCACTGGCTCGATGTGTATTTTCGGAAAGGCTGCATCCGGGACCCGGATAAATGAACTCCACGCGCCCCCGGAGACTACGATTTTGCCGGTACTAACGAAGCCACGCGAAGTCTCGGCACCTTCGGTTCCTCCCCGGTGGATTCTGATTGACTCCACAGTCGTGCCCGTCATGAGCCGCACACCCAGCTTTTCGTTCGACGCGATTAACGCGCTCAGCAGGCGGCGGTTCTCTACCTGAATATCGTTGGGAAACTTCAAAGCGCCGCGAATGCCTTCAGAAATGCATGGCTCCAGAGTTCGCGCTTCGGTGGGTTCCAGCTTTTGGACGTTCAGTCCAGCGCGGACTTGCCAGTCGTAGCGGTGCTCGATCTCCGTCTGATCGCGATCAGTGAAAGCCAGGTAAAGCGTTCCGGTCCGATCGAGTTCGCTGTCTATTCCTGTCTCTTCGCGCAAGGCCGCTGCAAAAGTAGGGTACATATCGCGGCTCTGGCAGCAAAGACTGAAAAGGTCGTCCGCCTCGTCCGCCTCGGCTTGCGGCGCCAGCATTCCCGCAGCGGCGGAGGAAGCTTCTGCCCCGAGTCTTGCGCGCTCGACTAACAGGACGTCCCTGACCCCTCGCAGAGCAAGGGAACGCGCGATGGTGAGTCCAATCACGCCGCCGCCTATGACGACTACATCTGCTGTGGGTGGTAATTGATTCATCTTCTGCTCAGTGGTCCGTAGTCAGTTGTCAGTGGTTCGTAGTCAGTTGTCAGTTGTCAGTTGTGGCTTTATCCTGTGTTTTGATTTCACTCGATGAAGGCTGGGGGAATAGCAGACTTCTCTGGGGGAGGCCGACAAATAACAACTGACCACGGACAACTGACTGACTAACCTTATGAAACATACTATCACACTGATTCCGGGCGACGGCATCGGCCCCGAAGTCGCGTCAACTGTGGTCCGAATCATCGAGGCAGTGGGCGTAGATGTCGGCTGGGAAACTCACTATGCGGGCGCCCAGGCACTGGAAAAGTTTGGCACTACGCTACCACCAGAGTTGCTTGAGTCAATCAAGCGTAACAAGGTCGCGCTCAAGGGTCCGGTCACCACGCCCATTGGAAAAGGCTTCACGTCGGTCAATGTAGGCCTGCGTAAAGCGCTCGATCTTTATGCCAACCTGCGCCCCATTCGCGCGCTTCCAAACGTTCCCTGTCGCTATCCCGAGCTTAACCTCGTGATCGTTCGAGAGAATACGGAAAGCCTGTATGCGGGCCTGGAGCACGTCGTAGTTCCCGGAGTGGTGGAAAGCCTGAAGATCATTACGGAAAAAGCGTCGACTCGGATAGCGCGTTATGCTTTCGAGTATTCGCGGCGTGAGGGTCGAAAGAGAATAACCTGCGGACATAAAGCCAACATCATGAAATTGTCTGACGGGTTGTTTCTGGATTGCTTCAGGAAAGTCGCGACGGAATATCCCGAAATCGAGGCTGACGACAAGATCATCGACAACGCATGCATGCAACTTGTGATGCGTCCCGAACAGTTTGACGTGATGCTGCTGGAGAATCTTTACGGTGACATCGTTTCGGATTTGTGTGCGGGACTAATTGGCGGTTTGGGCCTGGTTCCGGGCGCAAACATTGGCGAACTCGGAGCAGTATTTGAGGCCGTACACGGGTCGGCGCCGGATATCGCCGGACAGGGGATCGCGAACCCGACGGCACTGCTTCAATCAGGCATCCTCATGCTGCGCTATCTTGGCGAACGCGAAGCGGCAGACAAGACTGAAAGTGCCATGTTGAAAGTCTTCGAGGAAGGCAAAGTGCTGACGCGAGACATCGGCGGTACCGCCAGAACGGTCGAGTTTGCGGATGCGATCATTCAAAAGATGAAAGCCTAAGAAGCGTTTAGAGTTGGTGCTGTTACGCAGAAGGTGTTACTGCTGACCACCAACTCCGCCTTTCGTCTCACTCAAGAACCTCTCGTAGAGCTTCTCATCCAGCTGTTGGAGCGCGCGAGCATGAGACTGAGCGAGTTGCTGGTTACCACTCTCAAAGTAGACGAGCGCGAGGTTGTAAAAGGCCTCGGCCCTCTCCGGGTGCAGCCGAGCGGCTTCTTTGTATGACTGGATAGCTTCAGGCATTCGACCGGCATAATAAAAAGCATCACCCAACTTGTTTAGCACTTCTTCGGAGCTGGGTTTGAGTTGCAAAGCGTTCTGGTAGGCTTTGATTGCTTCCTCGTTCTTGCCCTGCTTCACTTTGCAGTAACCTACTTGAATCCAGGCGTCCCCGCGTTTCGGATTTCTGTTGACGGCATTTTCGAAATAACTCACCGCATGGTCGTAGTTTCCCAGCCACAAGGAATCGAGTCCCGTTCGATACAGCGCTTCACCCACGTCGAGTGTCTTGTCTTTCGACGGTATCTCAGCCAGGCTGCGCAGCGCACCCGGCTTCAGCTCCCGCACTCGGTCTGAGCCGATCGCCAGACTAATGTTTTGCCCGTTAGTAACCTTGACGGTGACCACTCCGACAATTTGACCCTTCAGATTGAAGATCGGACTGCCGCTGTTTCCATGCGATATCGGTGCGGTCGTTTGGATTATCTTGCCTACCCCAGGCACTTCGCGAACCGCGGAGACGATACCGTTGCTGACCGAACCTTCCAACTTTAGTGGGTTGCCGATCACGAAAACTGTCTCGCCCTCCTCCGGCAAGCTAGCAGAGAGTTCGCTGGAACGAGGTCGGTCAGGCGACATGTTCACGCGCATCAGGGCGAGGTCACCTTCCTCATCGACCGCAAGGAGTCCGGCAACTTCATAAACACGACCCTTGCCATCCAGAGTCTTGACGTCGGTGCGATGCGCTCCACGAATGACGTGCAAGTTTGTAACGACTTCTCCAGGACGGATGAAAAAGCCGCTTCCGGTCGTCAGGGTGTCGCCCTTTGCGTCGTAGGTAATGATAGCAACAATTGCGGGCTTAACACGTCTGACCAGTTCCGGAAGAGATTCCTGAGCCGGCGTCGACTGGGGTAGGTAAGCAGTCAAGACGAAGGCGGCGATAAATGGAAGGGGGGAAATTCGTTTGAGCATGATCGTTAATCACCATGGGGGTAAAACCGGGGGAAACGGCGATAATTTGATTGTTTAGCAAGCACCGGGAGGGGTAACGCCTTTTGGAGCTTGCGGAGCCGCACGATTGATTCGTGCCGTTCGGAGTTTCGGGGAGTAGGCGGTTGGCCGGCCGGGCCTCCCCAATGCCAGTATCTTAACCCATTGAAAAAGAGAAGCGCCAGAGTTTTTATGTTCTACCCCAAATGGAACAAGGCCGCCCTCAAGCGGCGGCCTTGTCTAAGACAGCCAATCCTGGCTGTCTTTGCTTGCGAATACAGCGTTATGGCACGATTTCAACTACCCCGATGGCCGGTCCCAGCGGATTTGCAACGGTTCCAGTCGCGTCCTCCATTGTCACCAGCAAACCGAAATCCGGCAGCGCGACTTCGGATGTGATTTCGGCTTCGTTACGTTTGCCGGTATTCACGATCTGGCCTAGTTTCGAGAACTTATTGTCTGGCGATACGGCCCAAACCGTAAAGATCTTTAGTTTGACCTAATTAGAGGTCCCTGTTTGCAGGGGTAACAGGCAGATACTACGGGGTAAATCACACAGCAAGTTGGCAATATCAATGCCAAACTATTGCTTGGATTATCACAAAGTAACAACCTGCAAAAAGCGGAACCAGCGTCCGGTCAATCTGCAAAGAAACCCAACATACAACCATACAGGTACTACATCTTGGCGGCGGTGGGATTTAGGAAGGTTCCAGGAAGGTCAGTAGTTATGTAGTTCGTCAATTGCCTTCGCTACGTCAGTCGCTTGTGGGAGGATTACATCTTCAAGCTGAGGTGCGTAAGCGACGAAGGTATCGAGTGCAGCGACGCGCCGTACGGGGGCATCGAGATATTCAAAAAGCTCGCTGGAAATCCGCGCGGCGATCTCAGCGCCGTAGCCGAAAGATAGCGAGTCTTCGTGAGCAACAATTACCTTATTCGTCTTCTTCACGGAAGCCACAATCGCATTCCAGTCGTAGGGAGAGAGTGAACGGAGATCAATGACTTCCACGCTGATTCCCTGCTGCTCGGCCTGCTTAGACGCCACCACGGAGCGTTGCACAAGGGCCCCATAGGTGATGATCGACATATCGTTTCCCTCACGCACCGTTTTCGCTTTGCCGAAAGGAATCATGAAATCGTCGGGCGGGTATTGCGATTTGTTGTACGCCTGCCGGTAAAGATGTTTGTGCTCGAGAAACAGAACGGGATCGTCCGAGCGAATCGCGGTACGCAGGAGACCATTAGCGTCCAACGCATTTGAAGGATAGACCACACGCAAACCTGGAATCTGAGTAAAGGTAGAGACCCCGGACTGCGAGTGATAAACTGCCCCGCCTTTAAGATACCCACCGATAGGCACACGAATCACCAGAGGCGCTTTCCATTCGTTGCCCGAGCGCCAACGTAACAGCGCCAGTTCATTGCGAATCTGGTGCATGGCCGGCCAGATGTAATCAAAGAATTGGATCTCCACCACCGGTTTCAGTCCACGGGTAGCCATGCCAATAGCACGTCCGACGATGTTGGCCTCGGCGAGAGGAGAATTGAACACTCGCGCGCTGCCAAACTTTTTCTGCAGGTTAGCCGTTACCTTGAAGACCCCGCCCTTCCCTTTGACCTTTTCGAGATAAGTGTCACGCGAACAGTCGGCAACGTCTTCGCCAAAGACGACGATCCGAGGATCTCGCGCCATCTCCGTATGCAGGCAGCGGTTGATGAGGTCAACCATAGTCCCAGGGTTTCCGGAGAGCTCGGCGCCTTCTTCTGTGTCAAACTCCCTGCCGCAAGGATCGACATCGGGTGAATAGACGTAAAGCTTCACCGTTTCGGGAGCGGGTTGCGGACTCGCCAAAGCCTGGTCCGCAGCTTCATTCACCTCCCGATCTACTGCATCTTTGATCCGCTGTAACTCATCCTGGCTGATAACGCCATCTTCTATCAGGAACGCGCCAAAACGTTTGACCGGATCGCGCTCGGAATCAGCCGTGCGTTCTTCGTCGGGGCGATATAACCGTTCGTCATCGGAAAGTGAGTGAGAATAGGGACGGATTACTTTTGCATGGACCAGCGCCGGTCCCTTGCCTTGGCGGCAGTACTGCACGGCACGTTGCAAAGCAGCATACGACTCAAGTACTTCAGTCCCGTCGCATCTCTCGATATGGAGATTGGGGAAGTTTTCCAGGAGCTTGGAAAAGTCACCACCCGGCGTTTGGACTTCAACCGGGACACTGATTGCGTAACCGTTGTCTTCCAGCAAAAACAGAACCGGCAGTTTCAGATTGCAAGCGGTGTTCAGAGCTTCCCAGCACTCGCCTTCGCTTGTCGTGCCGTCGCCGAGTGACACGTACGCCACTTCGTCCGCATGAAAGTTCTGGACACGGTTCTTTAGTTCCTTGATCAGCTTCACGCGATAACCGGCTTCCGCGGCGCCGACCGCTTGTAACAATTGAGTGCCCGTAGGCGATGACTGCGAGACGATGTTGAGCTTTTTATGGCCCCAGTGTGATGGCATCTGGCGACCATGTGAGTTTGGATCTGCCTCGGCGCCGACAGCTGCAAGCAGTTGTTCCAGAGGAGTCATCCCGAGCTGCAAACAAAGAGCGCGATCCCGGTAGTAGGGATAGAACCAATCATAACCGGGTTTGAGGAGCATTCCCGCGGCTACCTGGACGGCTTCGTGTCCCGCCCCGCTAATCTGGAAAAAGACCTTGTTCTGGCTCTTGAGCTGAATCTCTTTGTCGTCAATTTTGCGTGACAGATACATCGTGCGATAGATCGCGACCATCTGTTCGCGACTAAGTCCATGGTAATTGCTTTGACCTTTTGCTGCCGGAACCAGACGCGCAGGTTGTGTCGCTGCCTGGGTTCGCGGAGCTTTGGATTGGGGCACCATCTTTGTCACTACTGGAGATTTTGTTCCTTCGTTCGCCACAACTTTCGGCGCGGGCGGGGGCTCCTTGGCGAGCGCCGCTCCCTCAAAATCCGCTGTTGCAGCCTTGGCCTCAGCCGACGCGGACTCAGCCTCGGAAGCTGACTCCGTTTTTTTCACGAGCTTCAAAACTTTCGTATCGGTCTTCATACTTCACTTCGTGTGGTCTATCTACTCACTTCGTATCATACTCACTCGCTAGTGTCTGTCGATACTCCTCGGCCATCGATGGATGCCCGTGTGCGACAGCTGCTTCGATGCCTTGTTGGTAAACTTCCCGTGCTTTGATTCGATTTCCCGATTTTTCGTATGCGGATGCCAGCATTCCGTAGGCGTTGCCTTCATCGTCGGTGTTAGCAAGATATCGGGTCAGCGTTTCGATCAAATCGTCGTTAAGTCCGGCCTTCTCATACTCCTTCGCCAGACCGAAAAGCACATTGCCATTGCCGGGATCAGTTTCCAGGATCTGTTTGAAGATTTCGATTCTCGATGACGACATTTTAGAAGATGATCCTTCTTACTTGCTTCCTATAATCAACTTGGCGATCGTTTGCAACTGCATGTTAGAAGTGCCTTCGTAAATCGCGCCAATCTTGGAATCCCGCCAGAACTTCTCCACCGGATAATCCTTCACAAAACCATATCCTCCATACAGCTCGATGGCGAGTGAACTAATCTTCTCCGCCGCTCGGGAGGAGTAGAGCTTGGCCATCGCAGCTTCCTTGACGAAGTTCATTCCAGCATCCTTCATCCGCGCCGCGTTATAGACCAGCAAACGCGCAGCCTCCAGTTGCGTGGCCATTTCGGCGAGTTGAAATTGAACGCCTTGAAATTGATTGATCGGCTTTCCAAATTGTTGCCTCTCCCCGGTGTACGCGAGGGCTGCCTCCAGCGCGCCACGCGCAAGACCTATCATTTGGGCACCTATTCCTATGCGGCCTTCGTTCAACGTTTCAATGGAGACTTTATAGCCTTTGCCAAATTCGCCAAGCACGTTCTCCCTGGGCACCCGACAATCCTCGAGAATCAGTTCGGTCGTTGAAGAGGCGCGAATCCCCAACTTGTTTTCTTTCTTGCCCACTGAAAACCCGTCGAAGCTCTTCTCGACAATAAAAGCTGTGATTCCTCGATAACCGGCTTCGGGATTGGCGTTGGCGAACAGAATAAAAATTTCGGCCTCGTTCCCGTTTGTGATCCAGAGCTTCTGACCATTGATCAGGTAGTGGTCGCCATTTTCTACGGCGCGCGTTTGCATCGCAAAAGCATCTGAGCCTGAGCCGGCCTCGCTTAGCGCGTAGGCTCCTACGCGTTCACTTGCAAGCTGCGGCAAATACTTCTTCTGTTGTTCTGCGTCGCCCCAGCGAATTAAGGCGTTATTGACCAGGGTGTTCTGGACGTCTACAAGAACTCCCACCGAGGCATCAACTCTAGAAAGCTCTTCGACAGCCAGGATAGCTGTGAAGAAGGAAGCTCCGGCACCACCAAACTCTTCCGGCGTTTCAATGCTCATTAATCCGAGGTCGAAACATTGTTGGATCAGCTTGGGATCAAATTTCCCGTGCTCGTCCATCTCTTCGACGCGCGGACGCAGCTCACCTTCGGCAAACTCGCGCACACTGGCGCGAAACATTTGTTCGTCTTCCGACAGCGTGGTCAGAGGAAACCTGGACTGCTGCTCAGCTGCTGGTTGACTTTGACTCATCTTCACCTCTGGCACTCGAGCCCCGAAGATCGGCAGCACGGTTACTTGAAATCGTTCCGCAATGACAATTCTGTACTTTGAACGTCCAGCATCATAGTCAACGAAAAAGTTAAAGGCAAAAGCCGGGAAGCCCAATCCGCAGATTACTGCTTCACCTGTTCGCGCAAGTTCAAGTTCCGGATCAGTCGATGAAGATAGTTGGGATGAACACCCAGAAGTTTGGCAGCTTCGGTGTAGCTGCCTTTTGCCTGATCCATAGCACTCAAGATGATCTTTTTCTTTGTCTGGGTAACGGCTTCATGGTACCTGGGCGCTGGGATGGCGGTTGCCGCAGCTTCGCTTTCCAAAATGGCTTCGGGCAGGTCTTCCGGGAGGATATGGTCAGTTACGCCCAGCACTACCGCTCGCTCAATTGCGTTTTCCAGCTCACGAACATTCCCGGGCCATTCGTAATTGAGTAACCGGGCTTGTGCTTCGGGAGAGACCCCCAAGATCCTGCGGTTACATTTTTCTCCGTGCTTCGAGGCGAAGTAGTTTGCCAAAAGCGAAATATCCTCCGGCCTTTCTCTGAGCTGCGGCATTGTCAGTTCAACTACATTTAGACGGTAGAAGAGGTCCTGACGAAAAGTTCCTTCGGCAATGGCTTGTTCCAGATCCTTGTTTGTGGCCGCCAGGAGTCGGATATCAACCTTGATCGTCCGGGTGCCGCCGACGCGTTCGAATTCGCGTTCCTGCAGCACCCGCAGGAGCTTCACCTGGAGCGCAGGTGAGAGTTCGCCAATCTCATCGAGAAACACCGTGCCGCCGTCCGCAACTTCCAAACGACCCTTCTTCGTGGCCGTGGCGCCGGTGAATGCACCCTTCTCGTGCCCAAAGAGTTCGCTTTCAAGCAGAGTCTCTGCCAGCGCCGCACAGTTTACAGCCATGAACGGCAGTTTCGCCCGCTTACTGTTTTGATGAATGGCTCGCGCCGCCAGTTCTTTTCCAGTTCCGCTTTCACCGGAGATCAACACCGTAGCATCGGTTGGCGCAACTTTCGAGATAAACTGGTAAACCTGTTTCATAGAGGGACTCTCGCCCACCATGTTGTGCTCAATATTGACGTCGGCGAGTAGTCGCTCGTTTTCACTCTGAAGCCATTCGAAGTGGCGCGCATTTTCAATGGCCACTGCCGTAATGGCGGCAATGGCCGAGACCAGTTGCAAGTGATCCTTGTCGAAATGAACGTCCGGCGCATTCGTATCGAGGTAGATGACGCCCAGCGGTCGATCGAGCATGATAATCGGCACGCACATGAGCGAACTGGGCCGGGATTGGTTGAGACTCTCGGAGCCAAATCCCTTCGCTGGAGAATCGCTCATGAGAAGAGAGGTCTTCTCCCGCAGTACCTGTTGAGCGATCTTGCGGCTAACCCTAATTGCTTCATCGGGCCCGCGGGCACGATCCAGACCAAACACAGCTGCATCCTCTAACCCGTTTGCATAACTGAGCAGAATGGCTCCGCGCTCCGCAGGAACGACTTCGAAGAGGAGTTCGATCAAGGTCTTCTGCAACTCTTCGAGACCACGGATGGCGTTGACAGTGGTGCTGGCCTTCATCAACGCACTCAGATCCCGGGCCATCAAGTAAACCGCGTCGTTGTATTTGACCTGGATTGTTGAACCGCTGAATTGACGATCCTCAAACCGGACCGCACTCGATTTCGATGGCGGTGACGCTTCCCCGTCATGCAGCAGAAAGAGGAACTGCGAGTCGCCGATGCGAACGCGATCTCCATGCGCAAGCGGACGTCGCTTCACGGGCACGTCGTTGACAAACGTGCCGTTGAGGCTGTCAAGGTCGATTATTACAAACTGCCCATCCTCTTTCTCGATCTGAGAATGGCGTCGCGACACGGACGGATCTGCGATGCAGAGGCTGGCAGCGGTTTCCCGACCAATCAAGACCGGGGCATCGGTGATCGGGAAAACGTCGCCTTTTAGTTTTCCGGCGATAGCTGCGAGTCGTGGGTTCATTTTCGAGATGTCCCTGAGACTACGTGCCGCAAGTGTACGCGCCTCAATATGTCGCGGGCAACAGTGTTGTCTCTCGGAAAGGCAATCTCTCGAGCGGGAGAGGCTCGCAGGTCCTTCGTAACCTGCGAATTTTGACTTCCTAAGCTGCAAATTTGACTAAATGCATGCTTCATCCGCCAAAGCCGGCGCAATTCTATCCTAAGGGATACGTCGCCTATCCGATGAGATAGATTCCCTATGTCGGGAATAGGGTCTGCACGAAAAACGGAATTTCGGATTCACCCTGCTAACTATTGCTGGCTCTCCGGTTTACGAATCCGCTTCTTTGAATAACCTTTCGTCAATCTGAGTGGCACGTGATTGGCTATGAAGAGCGCGGCTCACGAAATTGAAAGCAGATTGAGCCCCCGGTAAGAAGTCGATCAAGCGATCACTCACTTACTAATTAGATAGAGGTCGAGCCGCTTTCGACCATCGCCTGGAAAGGCAGGCAAGAGGAGTAAATATGCAAAACCAAATTCTAAAAGGCGTCACGATGTTATTGATTGTAGCCGCGGTTGCGTTGATGGCGGCGCTAGTTTCTGCCCACGCTCAATCCCGCATGGTCGTTGCCGATGTCCCGTTCGAGTTCGCCGTCGGTAACAAGTCGCTAACGGCTGGTGAGTACTCGGTGCGAGCGTTCACAAACAGTGGTGACGCAGTATTGATCAGCAATAAGGACTCCCATGACGGCGTGATCCGATTGACGCGACCAATCCAGGCACGCATCGTCCCGGAGCGGGCCAAGCTGGTATTTCATCGCTACGGTCAACGGTACTTTCTCTCTGAGATCTGGACCCCGGGCGAACAAACCGGTCGACAACTGCTGAAGTCGGCTGAAGAGCGGGCCCTCGAAAACCAACTCGCCGCGCTTCCTTCGAAGAGCGAGCTTGCCCGAAGCAGCTATGAAAGGGTCGAGATCTTAGCCATGGTCCGCTGAGGCCCCGATTAAACTCTCCCGAGCGTCAGGCGGCGAGAAGACGTCTCACCAGACTCGCCCACCCCTGACTGTAGTACCAAAACGGCAGCCGAAACCCCTCCGGTTGCCGTTTTGGTTTTTATAAAGGAAAACCGGCCGCGGATTTACGCGGATAACGCGGATCTAATAAGGAACTGATTAACCGAACCTGACGTGTCGGACTCTAATCATCTTTGGTTCTGATCCGCGATATCCGCGCAAATCCGCGGCTAATTGCATTTTAAGGCACAATCTTCCAGTTGTTGGTCGGCTCGGTGGGAATCGCCTTGTGACGCTCAACCCAATCGATGATCAATTCACGTATCTCTTCACTTGATCGATAAACCACGGGTGCGTTCTTGTACATCGCGTAACCACCGCCGCCGTTGACCCGATAGCTATTGGTAGCCAGCTTCAGTTTTTGATCGGAATTCAAAGGCTTGCCGCGGAAACTAAGGTCTTGAATTCGTTGGCCCAAGGGCTTGGAGATGTCAAGAACGTAAGTAACGCCCTCGGCGATATCGAAGTTGTACGCCGGGATTTTTTCGTCGACTAACTCAGCAGCGGTCTTTCCTGGTTGGTAGGCACGGAAGTACTTCACTGAGTGTTCGAGCGCATCTTTCAGTTGCTGGCCGGTAACCTCCAAAACCACAAGTGTATTTTCGTAGACGTAAAGTCCGGCGATGTCTCGCACCGTAACCGGGCCTTTATTGATGCGGGCGTCAGGATTGAAACTCGCCACCATTGAAACGTCCGCGTTTCCCGTTTCTAACTGCACCCGTTGAATCAGATCGAGAATGGCGGTATCACGGAAGCGCGCGTCGCGCGCACTGAGGTCCGCTCCGGACTCGCCGATGACACGCGCTAGCCACCCTTGTGTCTCCCTGTCGTAGGGTTCAGTCAGTTTCAGAATCTCCGGATCAGCCTCGACCTTGTCATCAACTTGAATCGTGCGCGCGGATTTGGCGTAAACCTGCCAGCGGTCGCCTTCTTTTCCAAGATACAAGTCGGCGCGTGCCAGATGCCGGCCCCAGTGGTTGGCTTGGGTCAGGAGCACGCCATTCACGGAAAGCGCGGACACATCTCGGTGAGTATGGCCCATGAAAATAACGTCAACTCCGGGAACCTGTTTCGCGATAGCGAGTGCCCGGTTTTCGTTAGGCACTTGCCCGGGATTGATTTCTCCGGTGCGTAAGTCTTCCTCCAGTCCCATATGCATGGCGATCACGACTACGTCCACTCGCTCTTTCTCGCGCAAGACCGAGACCCATTTTCTGGCCTCACTAACTGGTTCACGAAAATCCAGGCCTGCGTAGTTTTGGGTATTCTCCCAGACCGGAACTCCGGGCGTCGTTAGACCGAGGATACCGACGCGAACACCTGAAACCTCTTTGATGAGGTATGGCTGGTAGTGGGTCTTGTCAGTTCCTTTTTCGTAGGTGTTACTCGAGAGCCAGGGAAACTTGGCTTCGCTGCGAGCCTTCTCGAGTACCTTCAACCCGAAGTTGTATTCATGATTGCCTACCGCCAGGGCGTCATATCCGAGGGCGTTCATTACGAGCATCATAGGGTCAGGAGGCGTGTTGTTTTTCTTGTTGTGATAGTACTCGAGCGGCGTGCCTTGAATCGTATCGCCGGAATCCAGCAGGAGCGCGTCCGGATTCTCGTTGCGGGCTCTTTTTATGAGCGTGGCGACTTTTGCGAGACCACGGTTGTCTGGGTTGTTCGTGTAGTAGTCGACCGGGTAGATGTTGCCGTGAAGATCTGTGGTCCCTAAGACTGTGATTTGAACCCGGTTTGCGGCTCCGCTTGGTGGGGCCGGCGAGAGGAACGCAAGAGCCAGCAATAGTGCAGACAAGCATGGCAATAGAAGCAACCTGCGATTTAGTTTCATGATGGCAATTCAGTTAGAGTTAACTACCCGCTGCGCTACTTTGGTAGATTCACAAATACTTCTGCGGCCGTGGCCTCACTGATCTTAACTTCGTAGACCTTCTTGAAATTCGACCGGATGAAGGCGATCTTCTCGCGATTCTCAAAGTAAGTCCGACCACGTTGGACGATAATGTAAGCTGGCTGAGTGAGATTGGCCGGATCGAAACCAGCGCTGGAGATAACCTGGGAGTTCAAATCCGAGCGGGAGAATTTTTCCAGATAGTATCGGGTCACCGCGGGAGTTTCGTGGGCGATGATTGCCTGCTGAGGAGCGCTGTCGCTCACAAACTTAATCGCTTCGCGCAGACCATCATCGTAAAACTCATCGTGCGGAAAGTAGTAACCCTCTCGCCCGGCAGCCAAAGCATTAGTGTAGAGCGCGTAGTGCGGCCCATGCGCATAGGCCGTCCAGCCGGGGAGCATTATAAACACGAAAATTGCAGCTGCGGAAACAATCGCGGACGTCTCTCCTGAGGCCTTCAAGAACTTCGACAAAAACCCGATCAGGGCAATTCCGCCCACCGCGGCGATCATGTAGACAAACGGCATGAGGGAGAGCGAGTAACGTAACCACTTTCCGCCAATCAGCGAGTACGGCACTATCCAGAAGAGAAACATGAATACTACAAATGCGTGTCCCGGATGCCGCCAGCGTTTCAGCGAAACCAGGAAGCCCACAACGAAGCTCGTTAGAACCAACAAAGGGATCTTGATTGCCATGAAAAGAAGGTAGAAGTAAATGGGTGTGCCCCAGAAGGGCGTGCTCGACATGTTGTTCTTGTAGAGTTGGTCACCGAAGAGATAGCCTGTATGGACCAGTAAGCGCTCGCCTGTGTAGGCATTCAGATAGTCCCAGACCTGCGGCAGCAATACCGCGTGATTCGCGAGCAGGAAGGCGACCAGTATTAGAACGTAGAAAATGGTTGGTGTCTTCCCGCTCGGTTCGCCTGGCTTGCGTTTACGGACGTGGAACACATGATGAAACAGAGCGTTGAGCCCGAAATAATGAGGAAAGTATTTCGAGGCGAGCATGAAGCCAAACGAAATCGCGCTGAGAATATAGTTGCGTCGCCTCGTCGACTCTTCCCTGGGAGACGTCTGTTTCGCCCGTACATAGAAATAGAAAGCGAAGAGCATGAAGAACACCAACAGCGTGTCTTCCTTCCCCACGCGATTGAGAGCGATTACATTGATTCCAAAGGCCCAAAAGCCGGCAGCTAATAGTCCTGTCCACCGATCGAAGTAGGCGGCTGTTAGTAAGAAAAGCGGAATCACAGTAAGCGCTCCCACAATGGCATTCGGGAGACGCAAGGCAAATTCATCGCTAACTGAGCGGCCCGTCAGGTTGTGCCAGGCACTGGCGGCTTTCACTGAAGCAAACATTAGCGACTTCATCACCATCGGATGTTCTGCGTTGGCGCTGATGTCGCCTCGCTCGTAAGCGCGTACAGCATCGAGCTTGTTCATTTCGTCTTCTGCGAATCCGATCCCGCCGAGGTTGCTTACTCGCAAACCCAGCCCGAGCACGACACAGATCGCCAGCGTGCCGAAGATGGTCCAGTCCAGACTGGCGAGCAGGCCGCCACGACGATCAAGCGCCACCGCGGGCCACGAACCTTTCCGGGGGTGAATCTCAACTGCCGGAGCGGAGGAACTAAACTTGATATCGCTTGCCAAGATCTAAATCCCTTTGTGATCGGATGGGCCAATTATAGCTGAAACCATAGTGGATTGCTTGCGCTTACAAATTTAGGACACGACCAAACATCGCGGCGGTTGTTGGGTTTCATCCAAATGCTTTAATGTATACCCGTACCCAAATGAATGTCAGAAGTGTGTGACAGTTGTCTGCTTCTGACATCGAAGAAATATGGACAATCTGATTCGTTCAAACATTCGTCAGCGCCCTGTGCGCACCTTGGTTAGTGTGGCCGGCATCGCTCTCGGGGTAAGCCTCGTCATGCTCTTTACCGGATTAGCACGCGGCATGTCTAACGATCTCCAGCGTCGCGGGTCAAACCTGCGCGCGCAGATAATCTTCACGCGACCCGGAGCGATGCAGCTGACCTCATCGACAGCAAATCTCAGCACGAAGTATGCCGAACTATTGAAGGGGATTGAGGGCGTCGAAGATGCTTTGCCCGTGATTGTAAATGTGCTTCAGAGCAATCGGGGCTTTGGTCTGGAGCGGATAGAAGGTGTCGATTGGGAACCGTTTTCCAAAATGAACGGTATTCAACTGGTTGCCGGCCGGGCGCCGCAGGGGAATGATGAGGTCGTAATTGATGAATCAAAGGCGCGCAACAACAAACTTTCCGTCGGCAGTGAATTGAAGCTGTTTGGCGACAAGCCATATCGAGTGGTAGGCATCTATTCTCCCGAATCAACTGCTCGCGTAAAGATGCCGCTGGCAGCCATGCAGGAAGCATTCGAGGCGCAGGACAAGTGCACCTACGTGATGGTCAAAGTCCGCAGTTCGAGTGACAAGGGCGAGGTCGCGAAACGCATCGCCGACCATTTGCCCGGTAACAAGATCCAGTTTACGGAAGACGTTTTCACCAGCATCGAGCAGAACATCCCGTATCTCCCGGTGTTCTTGCGAGTACTCGTTGGGCTGGCGGCGGTGGTGAGCGCGCTGGTCGTGATGCTGGCTATGTATACGACGATCACCGAAAGAACGCGCGAGATTGGCATTCTGAAAGCACTGGGCGCGTCGCGTGGTTACATAATTGGACTCATTGAGAAGGAAGCGCTACTGATTAGTGTGATTGGGTTGGTCGCCGGCTTTCTGCTCTCGTTTGTTGCCGGATATCTCATCCACCAGTTCTATGGTTTGCTCTTCGAGTTTAGCTGGTCGTGGGCTTTGACTGCGGCGGCGATTGGGATTCTGGGAGGCGGGCTGGGAGCGCTTTATCCGGCAGTTCGCGCTTCGAATCTCGACGCCGTAAGCGCGCTTGCCTACGAGTAGTGGCATAGACTTCAGTCTGTGGTTACTGGCTGGGATAAGTTCAAGCCTGAGGTCTAAGGTTTCCATTTTCCATCTCTCAATTTCCATTTCTCATTTGGTCATTTTGCTGAGCATTCGGGATGCTTCGTGTTACGTCGTGAATCGTTTGCTGGTCGAGAGATTAGAACGATCCACGAAATCACACGAACAAAGAGCGCTCACGATCCACCGGGCAACGTCGGTGCTTGGGAAGCTGGTAACGCAAGGTCTTCGGCAATGTCTTGGCTTTGATTAGCCGCCGCACGCAGCGATAGTCCTCTCCGAACCATCAGCAACACCCCAATTGTCGTCCAGAAAATGTCTCGGGCCTTGCGAATAATCGCCAGCGTTACACCCGTGGCTCTGGCAAAACCCAACACCTTCGCGAGGGCTCCGGACCCATACTCATCCACACCCGTTCGGAACGGGACGAACTTGAATGCCACGTTGATTACTCGATTGACGGATTCCAGAATGAACGCTGTTAGCAGCGTGGGTGCGACGGTTTCGCTAATGAATGAGAGTGTGGTGTAGATCTCCGCAATGCCCGCCAGGTGAAAACATACTTCGAGTCCGAGTATGGGAAGAAAGCGCGCGCTGTTTCTTTCGTAGAAGCCATAGATGCGTTCTTCCAAAGTTTGAGCTCGCGCATTTGCCACTTCGATCCACCCGCGTCCCCCGGTGCGATTACCCAACCACGTGAAGGCGCCGCTTAAGAACTTCCACTGCCTGCGAATAACCAGATAGCCAAGCGGAACGACTACGAGGATCGTTAGTAGGGAGGCAATTGCCGCATAACGCAAAGGCTTAGGCAGTGGGAAAATCAGCAGCAGGGCCGACATGCCGGAGAAAATAAAAAGTACGACTGAAAGGCTGTAAAAAATATTTTCAATCGCCAGAGCGGAGAGCCCCGCCATCAGTGGCACACGGTGTCTTACAAATGCGGCTTTTGATGGCTCGCTCACAGCCACGCTGGCGAGTGGAATAACGTTGCCCAGGGCGTCGCCCATTAGCCGCGCCTCCAGGGCATCTCGAAAGCGAAGCGCATAGGGCGGTTCAAAGCACTTGGTCCAGGCGATTGAACGGACGCAGTGGCGGATTCCGGAAAGCAAGAGGATGAGCACGAAACCTGTGCCCAGTCGCTCAATTCCGTCGATGATATGGCCCACACCGGCTTTCCTAACTGTGTAGGCGAAGAGCAGGAGCCCGAGTATGGCGAATATTATTCCGACAGGAGCAAATCTTTTCGTTCTGCTGTTGCGGTTAGAGTTTTTGGACATTAGCGTTCGTATCATGCATCTCCGCGTTGCACCCGGCAAGCGGCATGCCCGCCGCCCAGTCAGAACCGGGAGCGGTAGCGACCTGGTCTAACTTGCGGGACTCTCAACAAACACGATCACAAGATCACTCGTCAGCTTTCACCACGACTTTGGGTGGTGGGTCAGTTTTGGCTGAGAGTGTCCGATCAACTTTAAAGCTTATCGGACATCAAACTGACCCATTACACGACTTTGCGTCTTGCTGCCTTTGTGGTGAAATCTGTTGGAGCTTCATAACTGTGGACACAATCACCGATAAGCCTGAGGGTCTATCCTTGCAAACTGGCATTGTTTCGACTAAGCACGCGGCGGAGTTTGCCGATCTTCGCAGTGCTGGCCGTAATCTTGCGGAACAGCTCCTTAGTTATCTAGGAAGCGAGGAGACGATCGTCCTGGCTATTGCGCGCGGCGGCGTGCCGGTGGCGCTGGAAGTGGCAAATCGGCTTGGCGCGCCACTCGACACTATTCTCATCCGGAGACTGCTAGCGCCGCGCGGCCCAGGTTCGCAAATCTGCGCCGTGAATGTGTGTGGCACTCTGGTTGTAGATCAGGATCTGGCTCTTCCGTCGGCTGTTCCGAAGACTCCTCTGGAATACTTCGTCGCCGACGCGCTAGAAGAACTCACCCTCAGGGAGCGGACGTGCCGTGGTGGGCGACCTCCGCTTGAAGTCGCGCGCAAGAACGTGATTCTTGTTGACAACGGGATTCACACAGGCTCGACATTGCTCGCGGCAATACGAGCGTTGCGTACAATGAAACCGTCTCGGCTGGTTGTCGCCGTCCCGATAGCGGCGCTCTCGAGCCGCGTGGTCGTAGAGGAGGCAGCGGACGATCTGGTATGCCTCGCCTGGCCGGAGCCGTTTGGCCATGTCGGTCTCTGGTACGCTAATTTCAACGTTCCTGACGAAAAACAGATCCGCAAAATGCTCGATGAGATGTCGCCGCACGCTGAGTCGAGATTTTCATCTGGCTAGATTCTGGAGGGAGTTGTTGGCTATGGACGAACGACTGACGGAAGTCAATTTTGCTAAACACTTGAACACAGTGTTTCGGGTTAAGGTCAACGAACCTCGGCCGGTTGAGCTGAAACTGGTTGAAGTCAAAGGCTATGGGAACGGCTCGAACGAGCAGAGTGGGATGGAGCGTTTCTCTTTTTTCTTCAGCGGCCCCGGCGACCTGCATCTTCCGCAGCGTACTTACCAGCTGGAGCACGAGCAACTTGGCGCGCTTGACATCTTCCTGGTTACTATCGCGCGAGACGAACAGGGCTTCGTTTACGAAGCAGTCTTCAATTACTTCAAGTAGTCCGCAGACTACAGAAACTGAGAAATGAAAAATGAGAAATGAAAAATGTCCCGCTGCTGCTACTGCTCCTTCCTCCGCCATTCCATGTGCTTATACGCCCCCAGGTCTTCGATAATCACGAAGCCCAGACGCTCGTAGAAACGCAAGGCGTCTTCATTGAGTGCGAAGACCATGTGTCGGAGATGCTTGTTGGCCTTAGCGGCTTCATCGATCAACCTTCGAAAAAGTTGCGTGCCCACTCCGCGATTCTGAAACTCTTTGAGCAGCGCGATGTCCAGCAGGTGAAGTTGTTCATCGTCGCTGCCAACCCAGATTCTTCCCGCCGGCTGACCGTCGACGACAATCACGTCGTAGCGCGCATCCGGGAAGCGTGCATCGTATTCGCGGCGCTGCATTTCAAACTGCCAGCGAACGAAAGCTTCCTTCTGACCCTCAGCCCATTGCACTTGGGCTAGTTCTTCCTCTCGGCTACCGGCGTAAACCGAGAGCAGAAATCCGTCATCTTCAGCCGTGACGGGACGGAGAACAACGTTACCTCCTCCCGGCAACGGAATCGGAGCCTCAGCGTTCTCCCTCGACATACTCTTCATCAACGGAATAAATCAGCCGCGGATAAACGCGGATGACACTGATCAGAGTAAGGCAGGACACGAGGAGGCAGGAGCAGGAGCCAGAAGCAGGGGCCAAGAAAGCAGTACCAAGCTTCGAGGTGTTTTTCTCCGTGTCTCCGTGTTCGCCGTCTCCGTGTCTCCACGTCGCCTATCCTGTCCTTTTTCTGATCCGCGTGTATCCGCGTTCATCCGCGGCTAATAATTCGGCAGCTAGCGAAGGTGGTTGATGACCGCCTGGTAGATTATTTGACCGCTGTCGTCGGAGCGCTGCAGGAACAGGTCAAACTTTCCGAGCACAGGATGTTCAATCGCATGGATGCTGGTAAATGGGGGCAGCGATCTTGAAGCATTGAAGGTTAAGCTGAACGAATCAGTATCTCGAGTTCCGCCGGTGGTAATCCTCGTACTTGGATTGGGTTTGTACTCGGTGACCCTGAGGAGCCTCAGCTCGATCGTCCGGCCGCGCGCGTCGCGGCCAATAAACGTGCCGCCAACGTAAGGCTCAAAGGTAACGCGGTCGTAGTATATGATCGGATTCTGCCGCGCTTCGTAGGGGACCTCAAATTTGGAAATGGGACGGTCTGGCTTGCTCTTCTGTCCGAAGGCGGATTCGGCCGCTTTAAAGACCAGGCTCGCTGACAGAGCAGTAAGCGTCCCGGATTTTATAAACTTTCGTCTTGATACGGACATCTGGGCTATTTCTCCTTAATCCTAATTGTTCTGAGGTGGGTGGCAGGCCGTCTGCCTTGGACCACAGTGTAAAGTGCTTACCTGGGAACTGACAACCTAAAATCAAATCCGGTAAGAGTTCAGATTGGTATCCAATCTCTGTTGAGCGCAGTGGCTCCATGATCATGGAAACTGCTAAAGCGCTTCGTGTTCCGCATGATTGACGAGCCCTTGTCTTATTGACCAACTTGGACTCAGAGTCGGTCAATCTGAGGCTTGGATGGGTTGGGCCAACTGGAGCGACGCCCGTTGACGAGGAATCTACCGGTCGTTCACATAAACCTGGATAACAACTTGAATCAGTTCAGAAACGGACGAAAAGGTTGAAATGAACTACAGTGGAACGCCTATGTACATACTCGCCCCCTTTGTCCCCACACCTGCGGATGTGGTGGAGCGCATGCTTCAGCTTGGAGCGGTAACGAGCCAGGATATTGTTTATGACCTCGGCTGTGGTGATGGCCGCGTTATTATCGCCGCCGCCAAGAAGTATGGCGCCCGGGGCATCGGGTTCGATATAGAGCCCTATCGTGTTACGGAGTCTCAGTCAAACGCGCAAGCAGCTGGGGTTGAGCAACTGGTGACATTCAAACACCAGGACGCAATGACAGTGGACCTTTCCGATGCGACTGTGGTGATGGTTTACCTGGTGCACTGGTCGACTGAGAAGCTGCGGCCGTTAATTGCGAAAACCGCAAGAGCGGGAACGCGGATAATCTCACATAATTTTGGCATGGGCGACTGGACCCCGATCACAACGGAAAGATTTACGGATGAAGGTGGCAACCCACGCACGTTGCATCTTTGGATTGCGGGCAATACCTAGTTGCGATGAGCCACATTCAAACATTGCTTCTACCTAACTTCTTGTAATTCCTTACCTTCCGGTTTACAATCTGCGCGCTTAGTTTCCGGAAATACGCTCACTAAGATTTCGATTACGATCGCCTCAACCAGACTAGAGGGAATTACTGCCCCAACGCTTACAGGCGCACACTGGCGTTTGAAACCTCCAACATGCCCAAGTTCTGTCTCATACGGCTTACCAGCACGTTGAGACCCCTTGCCAGCTGATTGAAAGAACTGCTCGAATTCTTTACCAAGGAGTCGCGCTATGTCCACACCGTTCTTGGCAGAAATCAAAATCGTTAGCTTCAACTTCGCGCCGAAGGGCTGGGCGCTGTGCAATGGTCAATTGTTGCCTATTAACCAGAATCAGGCACTCTTCTCGCTGCTTGGCACGATGTACGGCGGCAACGGACAAACAAACTTTGCATTGCCTAATCTGCGAGGACAAGTTCCTATCCACGTGGGCCAGGGCCACTTACAGGGCGAGCAGGCCGGTAGCACCAGCGTCACACTCAACCAGTCGACCATGCCGCTGCACATCCACTTCGCGCAGGCATCACCGAGCGTGGGTACGACGCCGCTGGCAGTCGGAAGTGTGCTTGCCTCGGCGGCAAACGTCTATCGCACACCTGACAGCCCGACCACGCTGTCACCCCCAACCGTGTCGAACGTCGGTGGCAGTCAGCCGCACAACAACATGATGCCGTACCTCGTTCTGAACTTCATCATCGCACTTCAGGGCATCTTCCCATCGCGGAACTAAAGGAGAGACGCACATGCCAGAACCATATATCGGAGAAATCAGGATGTTCGCGGGTAACTTCCCCCCGAACGGCTGGATGTTTTGCGAGGGCCAGACTCTCCCCATTTCGGAGAACGATGCGCTCTTCACGCTGATCGGCACGACCTACGGCGGCGACGGTCAGGAGACGTTCAATTTGCCGAACCTCGCTAGCCGCGTACCAATACACACGGGCACCGGCCCTGACGGCACGACATATCAGTTAGGCGAGTCTGCGGGCACCGAACAGGTGACACTCACGGTCCAGCAGATTCCGATCCACTCCCATCCGCTGCTGGCCTCGACGGGCCCCGGCAATTCTAACGCCCCTGGAGGCAACGTGATCGGTGAATCGGCCAGTGTCAAGGTGCTTATCAACGACGCACCTACGGGTGCGTTGAACGCCAATGCCGTCACTCCCGTTGGAGGCAGCCAGCCACACGAGAACTGCCAGCCGTTTCTTTGTATCAATTTCATCATCTCGCTATTCGGCGTGTTTCCCACCCAAACCTAGAAGGAGAAGCCCATGTCTGACCCATTTGTCGCAGAAATTCGCATCTTCGGATTTAACTTCGCGCCGACGGGCTGGGCCCAATGCAACGGGCAGTTGATGCCTATCTCGCAGAATACGGCCCTCTTCTCGCTGCTCGGGACGGTTTACGGTGGCGACGGCAAGTCCACTTTCGCGCTGCCTAATCTTGAGGGAAACGCACCCATGCAGCCAGGCCAGGGACAGGGACTTTCGCTGCGCGACCTCGGCGAAATGAGCGGGACTGAGTTTGTCACTCTGCTCGAATCCGAAATTCCGCTGCACACACACAATATGATGGCTTCGGTTGACCCCGCCGACGCGCAGATCCCAACCCCCAACGCCACGCTGGCGCGTTCGTCGGGCGGCAACGCTTACTCGACTACTTTTTCGGGGCTAGTGCAAATGGCTCCGCAGGCACTCGCGCCCGCAGGCGGGAGCCTTCCGCACAACAACCTGCAGCCGTACCTGACTTTGAATTTTTGCATCGCCCTTCAGGGCATCTTTCCGCAGCGACCGTAGGTTGCTGCCACACGCAGGTACCGACTGCGTGTGTCAAGGCGATAGAAGAGTCGCGTGAGGAAAGTCCATAGCCGGTCAGCTTGTTGGTTCGAGCTTTACGGACCGATTGAGTGGTTCTCTCACTGTTCTGGTTGCCAACGACAACCTGTCCCAAGCTACGCACATTAATAATTACCTTCCACACATAGAAATATTTTAAGGAGCCTTATGACCCAGCAGATCCCGTCCTCCAATCGCAATGGCAGAACGTTTGTCGCCACTCTGCTCGCATACGTGTTGCTGACAAGCCAGCTAGCGCCAATGGCGATGGCCTTCAATGGTTCCGCGAATCGTAGGGCTTCAGCTAAATCAGCTAACGTTGAGGTCGAGAAGGGCGAGGCGTCACCGCAAGAGGGCATAGCCAGTTCTTTCGCTCCGGTGCCGGTGCCACTCCGTGTGACCGCCACAGGGCTCGCGCCGATCATCAGCGCGACGAAAGTGGATTCTTTTCCCGATGTTGATGGCGACGGAAAAGTAAGCCCGGGCCAGAACATCACCTACACGGTGACTCTTACCAACACCGGACCGGATCCGGCCTTGAATCTAACGCTCAACGACACTGTTGATCCGAACACCACGCTCGTTCCCGGCTCCGCAGTTGCCACTCCCATAGCCTTCAACGATGCTTACAACGTCATCGGTAACGTTCGCATTCAACCCAATGCCGCCCAGGGGCTGCTCGCCAACGACATCAATCCCAACACCGGAAACAACACGGGGCTAACGGCCAGCGGCGGAACAACATCGACGCAGGGCGGCAACGTCGCTATCAACTCCGACGGCAGCTTCAGCTACGACCCGCCGGTGGGCTTCACGGGCTCGGACACCTTCACCTACACGGCGACGAGCGCCAACGGAGTCGACACACGGACTGTCACGCTGACGGTCGCGGGCATGATCTTTTTCGTCAACGACGACGACCCGGTGGCGGGTGGCGACGGGCGTCTGACAAACCCATTCAACTGCCTCGTAGGCGCAGGCTGCTTCAGCGCCTCGACCGCGGACGAGGCGGGCGACAACATCTTTCTCCTCAACGGTGCATATACCGGTGGGTTGACCTTCCTCGCCAACCAAAAGCTCATTGGCCAGGGCGCGACCGACACTTTGGCGAACATCGCGGGCGTCGGCGCAGTGCAGCCCTACAGCGATCCGCTGCCCGTGACCAACGGCAATCCGGCCAACGTCACGATCACGACCGCGATCGCGGCAACAAACGCGCTGACCGTCAACGCGGGTGGCATCATTCTGCGCGGCTTCACGATCGGCAACACTACGGGCGCGAAAATCCTGGGCAGCAGCTTCGGCACGCTCACTGCGGGCAACAATGCGTCGCCCGACCTCGTGCTCAACGGCACGGGCCAGGCGCTTAACCTGACAACCGGCACCTTCGCCGCCACCTCAGCCTTCTTAAGCGTGGCGACGGCATCGAGCGGCACGCAGGGTATTAGTTTTTCGGGTGTTGCCGGCACCGTTTCTTTCGGCAGCACAAACATTGCCGGCTCGACCACGCAGGGCATCCTCGTCGGAACGACAACCGCTGACATCAATTTCGGCAACACTTCTGTTTCGGGCGGCACCGACGGTGTTTCCCTGCAGAACAACGCCAGCGGTACCCGGACGTTCGGTTCGCTCTCGGTCTCAAACAATAGTGGCATTGGCTTCCTACACGCGGTCGGTGGCGGCAACGTAAACGTCACAGGTGCGACCTTGATCCCCGCGGCGGCGCAGACAGCGCCAGTTGGCACCGGAATCGATATTCAGAGCCTGGCGACCGGCACGACCGTGACTTTTGCTGCGACAACCGTCAACAAAGGAAACGCCGGAATAGGCGTTAACCTAGGAAGTGCGGCAACCGCCAACGTCGGAAACGTGACCTTCAACAGCCTTGCCATTACTACTTCAAACGGAGCGGGGCTCGTGGGCGCCGGTAACACCGGCCAAACCAACGTCACGACCAGCGCGGGCAGCATCGCAGCCACAGGTGGTCCGGCAATCAACATCACCAAGGCGGCCGCCCCGGCGTCGCCCATCACTCTGAACTTTACCGCTGCCTCGTCGACCAACAGCGCCGCGCAGGGCATAAACATCGACCGCGTCAGCGGCAATATGACAACCGCGTCGACCTCCATAACAAACCCGACTGGCGCTGGAATTCAGGTCCAAAACACGTCCGTAGGCGGGACGATGAACTTCGGCAATACCACCAACAATCAGGCAGGCGGCACGGGCGTCCTCCTCGCCGGTAATGCTGGCGCCATCACCTTCGTCACGCTGCAAGTCACCCCCGACAGCGGCCAGCGGGGATTGCTCGCGCAGAACAACACCGGAACCATCAGCTCAACCAACGGTGCTATCAATGCCACCAACGCCGTCAACATGGAGATCACAGGCGCTAGCGCTGCCGCGAGAACGCCACTATCGATGACTCTCGACGACATAGTTTCGACCAACAGCACGACTCTTGGCGTCGTCCTGAACTTCGTTAGCGGCAATCTCACGGTCACCGGCGCCGGCACGGATACAGACATTCAGAACCCAACGGGCATCGGTATCCAGGTGCTGAATTCGGGCGCAGGGACGCTGAACTTCGGCGACACAGTTGTCAACGCCTCCGGCGGCACGGGCGTCGTGCTCGGCACTGCCGCTAACGGCAACACCGGCGCGCTTACCTTCACCGACCTTGACATCACACCCGATTCAGGCCAGCGAGCTCTGCACGCAATCCAGAATACCGGAGCAATCACCACCACCAGCGGGACGATCACTACCACGAACAACACCGCCATCGAGATCGTCGGTACCAGCAGTGCCAGTCGCACACCCCTCAACACTCAATGGACAACCGTCAACACCACTGGCGGCGGGGCTGCCGCCAACGGCATCCGGCTTGTCAACACCTCGGTTACAGGCGCCCCTGGTGGCTTCCGCGTTCTGGGTACAGGCGGTACCTGCAACGCCGCGACCCCAACCTGCACCGGTGGGCGCATTACTAATACAGCGGGCGCCGATAACAGCGGGGCAGCCCCAGCTGGAACGGGAGTCTCGCTCGACAACGCGGCCACGGTGGTGCTCACCTCAATGCGGATCGATACCCATCCGAACTACGGTATTCGCGGCACACTCGTCAGCGCTTTCACGCTCTCAAACAGTCTGGTGGCCACAAACGGCACGAACCAGAACGGCCCCTTCACTGAAAGCAGTATCAGTTTCCTCGAGCTCACCGGCACGTGTTTAATCACCACCTCCGAGGTTAGCGGCGGTTTCGCGAAAAACATCGGCATTGACAACACTACGGGCACCCTCGATCTGACTGTCAGCAGCTGCAACATCCATAACACCGGCAATGCTGCGGGCGATGACGGCCTTTTCATCGAGCTCGGCGATCCCGCGGCGCCAGCAGCGGTGGGGACACTCCACGTTACGAACAATACATTCTCTGCCCACGGCGGCGACCACTTCGATCTTTCGCTCTTCGGATCGCCCACGGCCAGCCTGGTCTTCACTGGCAACGCCGGCAGTCCGGGCTCGCCCGTTCACCCCATCGGACTCGGGCAGAACTTTCGTGTCCTGGGCGCGAGCTTCGGCGGCACGTTCACCTACGACGTATCGACCAACACGGTCAACGGATCGAGGCAAGGGCATGCCATCATGGTCAACAAGGGCAGCGGAACCGGAACGTTTAGCGGCAGGATCTCAGGCAACACTATTGGCCTCGCCGGCGTGACCCTTTCGGGCGCCTCGGAGTCCAACGGCATCAGCGTTGAGTCGCGCGGCGGCGGCTCACACACTACGCTCGTCACGAACAACACCATCCGCCAGTACCGCGACATTGGCATTAACATCGAGGGCGCGGAAGCTGGCACGACGACGTTTAACGCCACCATCACGGGCAACACGATCGACGAGCCGGGCAGTCCCGGCGCGGCGGGTCTATCGCTCCACGGCATCCAGCTCAACTGGGGCATTGACGTGGGCAACACGAGCGTCGCCTGCGTGGACATTGGCGGCAGCACGCCTGCGCTGAGGAACAACGCTCCGAACTCCGGCAACGAGGCAGCGGGCGGCGCTGACATTCGACCGCGTCAGCGCCAGTTAACGACCGTGAGGTTGCCGGGCTACACCGGCGCCAACAACGACAACGCGGCTGTGGCAACCTACCTCTCCGGCCGAAACACCGTCACTTCTGTGGTGTCAAGCAACACCGTCGCAACCGGCGGCGGCGGCTTCTTGAACTCCAGCCCCGCTAATTCGCCGTGCACACAGCCGACCATCCCCACCGCTCCTGAGAAGGGCAGCGAAGAGAAACCTGGATCCGGCGATGACCTGGTCAGCCCCGCCCCGGCGGTACAAACCACCGCTCCTTCGAGCACGGACAGCATCACCAGCCGTCCATTTATTTCTTCGCCGCGAACGCAAGCCGTGGCGGTCGCAAAGAAACCAGTGGTCCAATCACCGGCCGTTAACACCGTCGTAGTGGATCCTGGCGTGCGCTACAGGCCGAAACCGAGACCGGTCGCTCCACCGGCGGGCGATGGCCTGCCGACTCCACCTGTCATCGTGGGTGACAATCTGACCTGGAATGTCGGCACCTTGCCGGCGGGCCAATCAGTCACGATCACCTTCCAGGTGGTTGTTGACGATCCATTCATGGGAGCCATGCCTCAGGTTTCTAACCAGGGCACGGTCACAGCCGACGGCGGCATCTCGGTTCTGACTGATGATCCATCTGTAGGCGGCATGAATGATCCGACTGTAACTCTGGTCACGGTTCCGCCCGATCTCTTCGTCAGAGATGCGAGCGTGGCCGAACCTGCTGCAGGCTCTACGCCGATGATCTTCACCCTGGCACTGTCAACACCGGCGCCGACTGGCGGCATTGTCGTCAACCTAAGCACGGCTAACGGAACGGCCACCGGCGGTACTTGCGCGGGAGGTGCAGACTACGAGTCGGTTACTGGTGGCACCACCACCTTCGCTGCCGGCGAGCAGATCAAGACCTTCCCGGTTACGGTCTGTTCAGATGCAACTGCCGAAGGGGACGAAACCTTCACCCTGAACGTCAACAGTGCACCGGGAGCGGTGATTGTCGACGGCACGGGCACCGGCACCATCACTCTAAATCAGCCGGGTACTATTCTGATTTCCGAGATGCGCACCAGCGGCCCAGCCGGCGCGGGTGATGACTTCGTGGAGATCTACAACAACACCGACACACCACACACGGTTCCGGCCGGTGGTTATGGTCTCTTCAAGATGGGCGCGGACTGCAACGCGGTACCGGTGCTCATCGGAACCATTCCGGCCACGACTGTGATTCCACAGCGCGGTCATTACCTGTTCGTGGGCAGCACCTACAGCTTAGCCAACTACGGCGGCACTGGAGCCGCAGCCGGCAACGCTACGCTGACGACCGACATCGAGGGCGACTTCAACGTCGGACTCTTCATGACGGTCGATCCACTCCAGGTCTCCTCGGCTAACAGACTCGACGCCGTCGGGTTTGGAGCTAACACGAGCGGCGTTTGCGCCTTGTTGCTGGAGGGCACGACCTTGGCGCCGGCCTCAGGCAGCACTTCGGAGTACAGTTTCGTGCGCGAGTTCACCCTGGTCAGTAACGATGTTCCAACGCCGACCGATGGCAACGACAACGCGGCTGACTTCACGGTGATCTCGACCACGCCATTGACGCCGGTCGGAGGGACTGCCGCTCCCAGGTTGGGTGCGCCCGGTCCGGAGAATCTGGCTGGCCCGAACCTGAAGAAGTTCTCGCAGGTCGGGTCGCAACTGATCGACCCATTGGTTCCGCAGTCGGCAGCACCGAACCGAGCACGCGACACTACGCCGGACCCGGCGAACAATTCGACTTTAGGGACCCTCGCCAGTCGGCGAACGTTCATCAACAACACCGCCGGCGCGATCACCCGCTTGCGGTTCCGCATCTACGACATCACGACGTTCCCGTCACCAGTGGGTACGGCCGACCTGCGGGCGCGCACGTCAAGTAACGTGGTCGTCACGGTAACCGGCGGCACCATGTTGACGGCGTTGGCAACCACGTTGGAGGCGCCGCCGGCGCAACCCAACAGCGGCGGTCTTAACTCAAGTCTGGCGGCCGGGACGGTGACGCTGGGGACACCGCTGGCTGCCGGCGCGTCAATCCACCTGAATTTCCTCTTCGGAGTGCAACAAAGCGGGAGCTTCCGCGTCTTCGTCTTCGTCGAGGCAGTACCTTAGACCCGAGCGGTTGAAGAACCGCCTTAATGAAACTGGCCGCCTGTCATTTCGGTGACAGGCGGCCAGTTGGTTTATCGGATGACGGTCCGCGAAGAGAAAACAAAACGATCCACGAAAACACACGAAACTGCACGAAACGGATCCCTAATTCGTGTTACTTCGTGGATCGTTTTGCCGCTTCTCTTCAGGCTTGGCGCACGACCACGGCTTCGGAATCCGGCTGGCTAGCAACCATGTCCCGTCCGGGCGGGCACGGCGGAGGCGGGTTTGAGACCAGCATTTCCAGCGCCGCTTCAACTACTTCATTGATTCTTGAAATAAAAACGATCTGCAGTTCCTTGCGTACATCTTCGGGTATGTCTTCGACATCAGCTTCATTACGCAAAGGAAGAATGATGCGGCGAATGCCGGCACGATGAGCTGCCAGCACCTTCTCCTTGATCCCTCCCACCGGAAACACCAGACCTGACAGAGTGATTTCTCCAGTCATCGCTGTATCAGGACGTACGCGACGGCCTGTGTAGAGCGATGCCAGCGCGGCCGTTATCGAAACTCCCGCACTCGGTCCATCCTTGGGAATGGCGCCGGCCGGCACATGCAAGTGAACTCCATAGTCCCTAAACATCTCAGGACTGATGCCAAACTCTGCGGCGTGTGACCACAGGTACGACTGTGCCGCCCGCGCCGACTCCTGCATCACTTCACCAAGCTGCCCGGTAATCGTTAAGCCTTTGCCTCCGGGCAGCAACGGGGCTTCAATGAAGAGCACTTCACCGCCCATCTCAGTCCAGGCCATCCCGGTCGCTACGCCGGCGGGCAATTCTTTGCGGGCCTGCTCGGGATAGAATCTCGGTGCGCCCAGATAGTCTTTGATGTCGGCGGCGGTGACGGTAACTGATTCGACCTGTCCCTGGGCAACCTTCAAGGCGACCTTGCGCGCGACGCTGCCGATATTCCTTTCGAGCTGACGTACACCGGCTTCGCGCGTGTAGCGAGCAGCGATCAACTCAATCGCCGCGTCCTCAATCTTCAACTGAGTCTCGTTGAGTCCATTCTCTCTAATCTGGCGGGGAACCAGGTACCGGCGCGCAATCTGCAACTTTTCCGGATCGCTATAGCCGGCCAGATTGATCACTTCCATACGATCTCTCAAAGGTGGCGGAATCGGACCCATCTGATTGGCGGTCGCGATGAAGAAGACTTTTGACAAATCGAACGGCAGATCGAGATAGTGGTCGCGGAATGTGTTGTTCTGTTGCGGATCGAGAATCTCCAGCAACGCCGAGGCCGGATCGCCGCGGAAGTCGCTGCCTAGCTTGTCAATCTCATCCAGCATCAGGACGGGGTTGTTCACGCCTGCGCGGCGGATAGATTGAATAATCCGTCCCGGCATTGAGCCGATGTAGGTGCGACGATGCCCGCGTAGTTCTGCTTCGTCGCGCATGCCACCGAGCGATAGTCGTTCAAATTGCCGTCCCAGCGCCCGCGCGATCGAGCGGCCCAACGATGTCTTACCCACCCCGGGCGGTCCCACGAAACATAGAATAGGACTCTTGGTGTCGGGTCGCAGTTTGATCACAGCCAGAAACTCGAGGATGCGTTCCTTCACGTCTTCCAGGCCATAGTGGTCCTCGTCGAGAATCTTGCGTGCTTCATTCAGATCGAGTTTGTCAACAGACGACTTCCGCCACGGTAATTCCAGAACGTACTCGAGGTAGGTACGGATAACGTGATAGTCCGGCGCCGCCGCGGGCAGTCTTTCCAGCCGCGCTAGCTCGCGCTCAGCTTCCTTTCTAACGTCCTCCGGCAAGTCGGCTGCAACCAGCCGCTCCCGCAGCATTTCGGCTTCGGCGCGCTCGCCACCCTCATCCTCACCGAGCTCTTTCTGGATCGCCTTCATCTGCTGCCGCAGAACGTAATCCCTCTGGGCTTTGTCCATCTCCGATTGAGCTTCGGAGGTAATCTTCGAACGCAACTGAATGATCTCCAGCTCGCGGGCAAGGTACACATGCGCCAGGTGGAGCAGCTCATCGGCAGTTTCGGCTTCGAGCATCTTTTGCTCTTGCTCTACGCCCAGGTTGAGTATCGATCCCAGGAAGTAGGCCAGGCGTACGGGTTCAACCGAGCCCAGGATTGCAACTCTCACTTCGGGGGGAACGCCGGGGAGCAATGCGAGAGCCTGTTGAATCATTGCCTGCACATTGCGCTTGGTAGCTTCGACCTCTTCTGGATCCACGGTTTGCGGTTCCGGCAGGATCTGAACGACCGCATGCAAGTAAGGGTCCTGCTCTTTCCATTCGAGCACCTTTATCCGCTCAGTACCTTGCGCGATGATGTGCATCGTTTCATCCAGACGCTCCATCCGCTTAATCATAACGAGGGTGCCGACCTCGTAGAGTTCGTTGGGTCTCGCGTCAGCTCCGGCGGTGCTCTCCGGGCGAACAGTGATACAAGCAATCAACTTCTCCGGAGTCGAGAGAGCGGCCTCGACCGCGGCAACCGAATGCGGTCGACCCACAGCGAGCGGAACCACTGTTTCAGGAAAAAGAGTTGTGTTCTGGAGAGCCAGGACGGCTAGCTCGAATGGCTGGCCGGGCTTCTCGTTAGACGTGGGTTGCTCGGTAGCTTCTTTCGACTCACCTTCCGTCCCGGTAGGTGGAGTTTGCGGACTGGTAACAGGTTTTTCCTCACTCTCGGACATCTTCCTAATCGACCTCGATTTATAGACCCTTACTTACAACGCATGTTAATTAGTAAAAAACCGTCTCGATAGTCGTGTGAGAGGGAAGCGGCATCAATCGAACAGGGGAAATCAATCTGCTTTTCAAAGCGGCTGTAGGTAATCTCCATTTGCTGGTAAGTGTAGCCTTCCCGATGGAAGGTATCGCGGCGGCAGCCTCGCACTATCAGATGAGAGTCGGAGAGGACTATCTCAAGATCATCGTCACAGATGCCCGCCAGATCTATCTTCACCACCCAACCGTCGGCTGCTTGATAAACGTCAGCGGCAGGATTCCAAAGTCGTCCGGATGGCCTCACCTGATTGCGAATGGCCATCAGCTGAAACACGCGATTTGCGTTTGGCATGGCTACAGCTTAAGTGAAAACTCGACAAGTGAAAAGGGGACGGGGGAGGGGAGAA
>JAMQPH010000722.1 GCA_023717605.1 Pyrinomonadaceae bacterium | reverse complement strand
TGCCTTGAGAGACTGGCACAAAACGGAGTTCCACGCGCTGATCCAGCGCGGCGGCGATCCGATTCAGCATCGCAAGGGAATGCCCTTCGTAGTCAGCATTTTCCAGCCGACAAATAGCTGAAGGCGTCGTCCCCACCAGTTTTGCTAATTGTCGCTGGGTCATCCCGGCGCGAAAGTGCAGGGCCGTCAGCTTCCGCGCAACGCTGTCGTCCGCCCACGCTTCGTCCAATTCCTTTACACGTTCCGGCCTCCTCTCGTAATAGCGCCGGTAGAGAATCTCAACCGCGTCCGCCGTTGCGAGTCGCTTTCGCTTAGCCATGATTAGCCCTCCCGATACGTATGGCACGTTGCCCTCACGGTCTTTGTAAAAGACAACAAGTGTCCGCGGCGCGCAGCCTCTCCTTTTCTTCGAGCGTCATATTCACATTTTTGAGATATCGGTCAAGGCCAGGCTATTCACACGACGAGAGCAGAAGCCGCTGACAAGAGCATATAGCAAGAGGACAGAGAATGTCGCACCCAAGTTTCACTGCGAGATCCTCAGCTCACCGCCGTCAATTCAGACAATGGTTGCTGACACTGGTTTCCCTCCTCGGCATGGTTGCTCCCGAATTGGGATCGTGCTAGAGTGTCCCTGTGCGCATCATTGCCAAAGGGACCCTTCGCGCATTCTGGAAACGACAACCCAGGGCAAAAGGTCCCCTGGAAGCGTGGCATCAGGAAGTCGATCGGGCAAACTGGGCAAGCCCTTCTGAGGTCAAAACCCAGTTTCGGTCAGCGAGTGTGCTTCAAAATAACCGAGTGGCGTTTAACATTGCGGGGAATCACTACCGCCTGGTTGTGAAGATCAACTACCCCTATCGAATTGTCTATATCCGTTTCGTTGGTACGCACGCAGATTATGACACTATCGATGTCACGACTATCTGAAACTCCGGAGGTCCTATGAATATTGCCCCTATTAAGACTACACGAGATTACGATCGCACACTCCAACGCATCGAACAATTAATGGATGCGAAGCCGGGCACCAAGCACGGAGACGAGCTGGACGTGTTAACCACCCTCGTGGAAGCCTACGAAGCAAGGCACCATGTCATTTATCCTCCGAATCCGGTCGAAGCCATCAAATTCCGGATGGATCAACTCGGCATGACGCGCAAGGACCTCGAGGCGATGCTCGGTGGGCGGGGGCGGGTTTCGGAAATTCTCACCAAGAAGCGGGGCTTATCTCTTGAAATGATCCGCCGCCTCCACCGCGAACTCCAAATTCCCCTTGAAAGCCTCGTTGGGACGGCTGCCTAACCCGCATTATTCATGAAGCTTCTGCTTCGAGCGTGGATACGCGGCTGTGACGGGCAGTCTCGCCGTTCACCCCTTCAACATACTGTTGGGGACTGGCACCCTTCTTATTTTGGCCACTGTCCACGTTCTGAGGAGCGATGGGACAGGCACTGCCGCAGACGGCAGAGCCAGTCCCCGGCCTCCGAGTGCCCGTCTCGCTTCGCGTCTGCACGCTTTCACGACAAACCTTCATGAATAATGCGAGCTAGAGGAATCGTGAGATGCTGTTCGCCGTGCTCGTATGTCGTGAGGCGAAGATGGCTAATGGTGAAGACGGACGATTTTCGGGGCCTTCCCTTCCTCGAAGTGACAACGCACTGCATCACGAACCTTGCCAGGCAACTCGAGACAGAAAAGGGGACAGGCAGAGCTGGCCCCGCGGCGAGCAACCCCACCGTGCTCACTTCACCTTATCTCAGGACTGCGGGCGTATCTTGCATCGGAGGGTATGCCAGGCTATAGTACATCTGCCACATTATAAGGGAGATGGCACATGAAACCTGTTAGGACACATATGGGTAAAGGTGGGCGGATCGTTCTACCCGCAACCTACCGCCGAGCCATGCAACTTCATCCAGGTGATGAGGTCGTGTTGGTAATGGATGACAATGAGCTACGACTTGTGCCGCCTTCTCAGGCGGTGAAGAAGGCACAGGCGGTGGTGCGACAATTTGTATCCCCAGGTCGGCGACTTGCCAAGGAACTCATTCAAGAGCGTCGCCGGGAAGCCAGACGTGAGTCACGTGCGAAGCACAAAGGCAAGGGCTAATCACATGGGCGTGGTGTTGGATGCGAGCGCCGTGTTGGCCCTTCTGCATGATGAACCTGGCGCACATGTCGTTGAATCTGTGTTGCCCGATGCGATGATCTCCTCGGTCAATCTGGCGGAAGTCATCGGCAAGTTGAGTGCGGTCGGCATGCCTGAAGAAACAATACGAGCGGCCATTGGCGCATTCGCGCTCGAGGTCGTCTCCTTTGATGAGGAACTCGGTTACCGTACAGGATTGTTGTATCGAGCTACCCAGTCATATGGTCTTTCCCTTGGTGATCGTGCTTGCTTGGCGCTGGGTCTTCAGCGCAACCTGCCGGTGATCACGGCCGATAGAACATGGTCCTCCCTGAAGCTCACCATCGACATAAAAGTCATCCGCTGAACCGACAGAAGAAAAAGGGACAGGCAGAGCTACCCCCGATTCCGTCGCACACCATTCAGGCCGCTTCTTGGCTTGTCTCGACGGTGAGGGTTTTTGCGCCGTCGCGCGGGCGGTAATAGAGTCGTTCAAAGCCGATGATTTCTTGGGTTGTGGCTTCTTTAATCAAGATGACCCCTTCCCCCGTCTCTTCACAGATCTGGTCTGGCTGGGGCTCAGCCCAGTACACCGTTAAGGTCTCCCCAACTGGGTCATGGATTACGCGGATGTGGGCCATATGATCGCTCTCTCATTGATCTTGTCCGTGACATAACACGTCACGATGAAACCGGTGTCATGGCTTCGAATAACCACAGTGGTTCCTCCGGCACTCGCTTGCCCTCCGCTGGACGCTCAGGCTATCACCAGCCGACAGTAGGGTCAATTTGTCGCAACCTCTAGAGGCGAGACTTTGGAGGGTAGAGCGAGGTGGTGGTGGCCTCAGCACCGATCACTGCACCACACCGGAGCCGCTTCGTCAATTTTCACCCAAACCTGGCACCGGCTTGGCCCCCCCACGAATGAGGGGATACCGCAATGCTTGTAAAGACGCTATAGGCTACTATAGGTATGATTGGAAAGCGATTCTTCCTCTCTCGACCTCCACAAGGACCACGGTAATGA
>JAMQPH010000720.1 GCA_023717605.1 Pyrinomonadaceae bacterium | reverse complement strand
TCCTTGGAGGAAGAACACCGCGCGCATCTGTGGTTTCTGGGTTGTAACGATTAGTTTCCACCCGCCCACCGAATTGCAGTGCAACCCGGTCAAAGTCCAAAGTTTCGAGGCCAAACACCGCTAACGCATTCTGAGTAGTCGGAGGCGCGAGCGCTTCTTCTCCTGTTGCTGAGAAATCGCGATGCAGTCCCCAGAAACCAAAGCGCCCCGAGAGCTTGCCCTTCTTTTGTTGATCGAAGACTCCCTGGTAGAGAAAGGTATTGTTCTTGAATGCCGTACCTATTTCACCAGTCAGCGAAGCTATCTCCGCGTGCTTGTAGTTATTGTATTGGACAGAGAAGGTGCCGGCGTCTATGAAAGAGCCCGTATCACGAAACCCGCCGCGGAATTCGAAGCTGTGCCGGCGCGGATTGAGTTCGACGATCTCGGCATCTTCCTCGTCGGGATTAAAAGGAATACCGTAACGCTTCTTGTTAAAGTTGTAATTGAAACTAAAGAACCCCTTGGTTGGATAGTAGCCAAAACCCGCTGCGGCACTGGTCTCTCGCGTAAAGGAGTTCTGCACGTGGCCTATTGGCGTGTCGTAGTCTCCGGATCCCTGACCGCCGCCATTGCCCCAAACCAACCACCTGTCCGTACCGTATTCGACACCCCCACTTCCGCCACCCTGGGGTCCGTTCGTGCCGCCGATCCCGGTCAGATAGCCGTTGAGTCCTTTATGAGCGGAATCATGCCCAGAGACTGTGTTGACGACACCGCCGATCGCGCTGCTGCCGTAGAGAAGCGTCGCCGGACCTTTGACAATCTCGACCTTTTCAACCGTCAAGACATCCACCGGCTCCGCGTGATCGCCCGACTCAAAACCAAGTCCGCCAATGCGGTTTCCATCCTGCAGCACGAGTACTCGGTCACCGTCGAATCCGCGAATGACAGGGCGCGCTGCGCCGGGTCCGAAACTCCGTTTGGCCACTCCCAATTCACCGTCAAGGGCTTCACCTAGTGAGACGGGACTCTTCTTGGCTAGCTCAATAGAGCCGATCACTTCCACCGACTGAATTGAGCTGGATACCGCCTGCTCAGTTCCAGTCGCCGTGACTGTGACTTGCTCGCTAACACCGCCTAGTTGGATTCTAAAATCCAGAGTTGCTTCGCCGCCGGCGGTCAGATCAACGCTTTGCACAATGTCTGGAACGCGATCTAAGTGCGCCGCGACATCGTATCTGCCGGGTGTAACTGCCTGGAATTCATACTTGCCGTTTTCGTCAGTTCCTACTGTGCGATTCAACTGAAGAATCGTCATAAGTGTGTTGTGAACAGGCTTGCCACTTTCGCCGAGGGTAACGGTGCCGCGGAGAGTAGCAGTTGACTGGCCAAACGCGGCAAGGCTGCCGAACAAGCAGAGCGCAAACACCACCGCAAAACGAAACGTAGTTCTTAAAAAGTTATTTCGAACAGAATTGATCATCACCCTTACCTCTCAGAAATAGTCCGGCAGCAATTGAGATCGATCTGCCTTCGCGGTATTAACCAGATCTGCCAGCTGTAATTGACTGGTCGAGAGTTACTGGGCAGCGAAAAGCAGCGCTAGATGCAGACTAAGAGGTAAACGGAGGACCGCGACCTTTATGTGGTGCGCTAGTTTGGGATTTGAAGGCTATTGCCGCAGGTAGTAGAAGCTCTAGTCGTGAGGGAGGCCGGGAACTAAGTGCACGGACCGTCGTCAGTGTAGCTGAAAAAGTCTTTTGTAACTGGCAGATGAGACATTCAGTGCATCCAAACTGACCGCCTGCGACATTTGTTGGAGAACTTGGATTCGAGACTGACAGAGGCTGTTCGGAAGCGTCCGTCTTAAGAAGGCTTCCGTGTTTGTGGGCTGCCTCTATTGTTGTGCCGTAGAGTATTAAAACAAGCAGCAACAAGGATAGTGCGCGCGCCAATGAGGTGCGTCGAGAGAGACTTGTTGAGTGCCGTGTTCTAGTCACTGTTCTTAGGGTTATGTTACAGTCCGACAGTGAAATAGTAGGCGTCGACGACTGGAGTGTCAAACACTCTTTGCTTAGGCGCCATTGATACTTTTTAGCGTGTTCTCCCCGGATATCTTATCGATTTTGAGCGTGGTTTGATGCGGTTGGCAGAACAAACGGCTCCCCAGATCAAGCTACTCCTCGCGATTCTCGGATTTCTCATCTATCCCTCCCAGCAAGTGTATGCCCAGTCGCTCAAGGTTCGAGTTATCGTCACCTCGCTGTCTCCGGCCAGGGTCTTGGTCGAAGCTGAAGGTCCCCTTGCTGACACGTGGTCATTTCGCAATGTATACGCCGGCATATCCGGACTCGGCTACCGTGTCGAGAGCTTCAAGGTGGCAGCACCCAGTGAAGCAGTCTCTGTGCGGAACCTTGCCCCGGGTGAGTTTCGCTCGAGTAAGGAGGTTTCGACATTTAGTTATGAGCTCCAGATTGAGGAGCGTGCGCGGTTGGCTGAGTTGGCCCACGTTTCCTGGATAAACCAGGAGCGAGGCTTCCTGATGTTGGCAGACCTCTTACCTCGGCTCGGCAGAAAGAGCCTCGTTCCATCACCTGTCACCATCGAATTCAAGCTCCCTGCGGGTTGGACAGTCGCATCGGCTCTTCTGCCGGACAAGAATCAGCAGTATTCAGTTGCTAACGTCGATAGCGCTGTCTTCTATGTTGGCCGCGAGTTGCGTGAAACGCGCGTACGTGCCGACTCCATGGACTTAGCTCTGGTTACTTCCGGTGACTGGGCTTTCGTGGATAGCGACGCGCTCAAGATTGTCAGCAAGATCATCAAGGAACATGCGAAACTCACCAAACATCGGCTGCACGGCAGATCGGTGGTTTTGCTCGCGCCCTTTAACGGGGTGGTTGGACCTGAACGGTGGACCGCGAACACCCGAGGTGCCAGCGTTGTCTTGCTGCTGGGACGCAATGCCCGTGGCAGAGCGCTGTTGGCGAGGCTGGGTGTGGTGCTGGCGCATGAACTCTTTCATCTGTGGGTTCCAAACGGGCTTGCGCTGGAGGGCGACTACGATTGGTTTTTTGAAGGTTTTACTCTCTACCAGGCATTACTTACTTGTCTTCGCCTCAAGCTGATCAAATTTGACGACTACCTGGATACGATGGCTCGTGTTTATGACTCATATCGCTCCCAACCGGACCATGATAAATTGTCTCTGATTGAAGCTTCGGAGCGACGCTGGACGGCCGCTCCGTCCTTCGTGTACGACAAGGGAATGCTGGTCGCGTTCATCCATGACTTGAAGTTCCGTGAGCTTACTGGGAATGGAACTTCTGGAGCTGATATCTATCCACAGCTCTTTCGAGCGGCCGCAGCGGGCACAGGCAATGCGAACGAGGTTATAATGTCGATCTTGAACCGTCCGGCTGGAATGAATCAGTTTTTTGAACGTTATGTGCAGAACCCGGGCGATATCGCTCTCGATGCAACTCTTGCTCCTTATGGCTTTCGTGTCGAAACCAGGGATTTTCGAACACGGATTCTGATTAACAAGAAACTAACATCGGACCAAGGCAAGTTACTTCGCGCATTAGGTTATTAACGCTAGTTAGCCCCGTTGGGCTGACCTCCTACATTGGAATTAAGATGCCGATCCGTCTTTCTCAAACTCTAATTATCTGCGCGCTCCTAGGCTTGGCGGTGGGTTGTAACACGCTCGCGAAGAGGAGCGATTCGGGTGTGGTGGTTGCGCGACGTGCCCAGATTCGCAGCTCAACTGCAGTGGTCGCGGCGGATCTGTTGGAAGTTAGCCGCGGAGACGCGGTTGAGATTCTTGAGTCAATCGATGTGCAGGACCCAAGTGACAACACGCGGAAAGAGCGGTGGCTTCGCGTCCGGATGAATGATGCAGAGAACACGGAGGGCTGGATTGAGGCTCGCAACGTAATGCCGGAAGAAGTGCTTGAGGCTTCCCGGAAACTGGCTGGGGAAGATAAGGGGATCGCCGCGCAAGCCACTGGACAACTCCGCGCCAGCTCGAATCTCCGACTATCTCCCGATCGAAGCGGCAATGAGAACATTATGATGAGACTCGACACGGGCTCGAGTTTTGAAATCGTTGGTTGGAAGCGGATCCCGAAGCCCAAATCCTCAGAAGCGATCGAAAGCGACGTGGCTCCAAAGGCGGGAAGCGCCCAACCGGTGGCAAGCCGTGGAGCGAGTCGTAATCAAGAAGAGAACGAGAATGAGGAAGCGAATGAGCTTTGGTACAAAGTTAGGCTACCACCTGAGATTTCTCCGGCGCCTGCCGGCTGGATTTATGGCAAGCAAGTTGAGCTGGCGGTGCCGAGCGATATTATTTTCTACCGCACAGGCAGAGAGTTTGTCGCTTGGCAAAGACTTGACGGCAGTCCGAACGACACCGAAGGATCTTTGACGGATAAGAATGCTGGGAGGGAAGCGCGGCCAGGCAGTTGGATAATTCTGGAAAAGAGCAGCTCCAACCAACCTCGCACGCTTGATGAACCCGATTTCGATCGTATCTACGTGGTCGGATATGACAAGCGCAATCAGGAGCACTACACCGCCTATCGTGGCCCCGATGTTAAGGGGTTCTTACCTTTGAAGGTAGAAGGGCAGGGTGAAAACAAGAGCTTTACAGTTCGCGTGCAAGATCACGCCGGCCAAATAAAGGATGCGAAATATGGTGTTTACAAAGACGGTAGGGGAATATTGAAAGTGGCGGCCCCAGGAGTGGCTGCCGAGGAGAGACGCCGGAGATAGGTTGGCCCCGGTGAACAAAACTCTCCTCGCAATTCCGCTAGTTTAGAAGCAGACTCGAGTGGATTTGCGTCGGCTATGAAAGCGGGGTTGACAACTGATTTAATCTCCTTATAATGCCCATTCCTTCGGAGAAGGGAATTGACATAACGGGGATGACGAGGCACTAAACAAGTGTCGCTTTTCTCTTGGGCGTGACGCGGGAGAGGGGCGGCGCTTTTGTACGCTAAAAATAACCTTAAATTATGGTTAAACGCGCCTTGACAGAGTTAACCTCATAGGTTACAGTCTCCGTTTGCTTGGGGCGAGTTTAGGTCGTCTGTAAGGCAAATCCAAATACAATTTGGAATCGATGTTTGAAAACTAGATAGAGCGTGTCCATATCAATGACCTTTGAGAGTCAAACGTCGAGCGATAAAGCTCGCGTTCAAAACTCTAAAGAAGAGTCATTATCGGATACAACCAGTATCGATAATGTTCCAGAGAACAAATTCTAACGAGAGTTTGATCCTGGCTCAGAATCAACGCTGGCGGCGTGCCTCAGACATGCAAGTCGAACGCGAAAGTCCCCTTCGGGGGATGAGTAGAGTGGCGCACGGGTGAGTAACACGTAGGTAATCTACCTTTGGATGGGGAATAACAACCGGAAACGGTTGCTAATACCGCATAATGCAGCGGCACCTAATGGTGACAGTTGTTAAAGCGGGGGATCGAAAGACCTCGCGTCTGAAGAGGAGCCTGCGGCGGATTAGCTAGTTGGTAAGGTAACGGCTTACCAAGGCTACGATCCGTAGCCGGCCTGAGAGGGCGGTCGGCCACACTGACACTGACATACGGGTCAGACTCCTACGGGAGGCAGCAGTCGGGAATTTTGGGCAATGGGCGAAAGCCTGACCCAGCAACGCCGCGTGAAGGATGAAATCCCTCGGGATGTAAACTTCGCAAGAACGGGAAGAATAAGTAGGGGACAATACCCCCTATGATGACGGTACCGTTTGTAAGCTCCGGCTAACTCCGTGCCAGCAGCCGCGGTAATACGGGGGGAGCAAGCGTTGTTCGGATTTACTGGGCGTAAAGGGCGCGTAGGCGGTCAGCACAAGTCAGTTGTGAAATCTCCGGGCTTAACTCGGAAAGGTCAACTGATACTGCGGGGCTAGAGTGCGGAAGGGGCAACTGGAATTCTTGGTGTAGCGGTGAAATGCGTAGATATCAAGAGGAACACCTGCGGCGAAGGCGGGTTGCTGGGCCGACACTGACGCTGAGGCGCGAAAGCTAGGGGAGCGAACGGGATTAGATACCCCGGTAGTCCTAGCCTTAAACGATGAATGCTTGGTGTCTGGGGTTATATAGTCCCCGGGTGCCGTCGCTAACGCTTTAAGCATTCCGCCTGGGGAGTACGGTCGCAAGACTGAAACTCAAAGGAATTGACGGGGACCCGCACAAGCGGTGGAGCATGTGGTTCAATTCGACGCAACGCGAAGAACCTTACCTGGGCTAGAATGCCTCTGACAACTCCAGAGATGGGAATTGTCTCGCAAGAGACCCTCTACACAGGTGCTGCATGGCTGTCGTCAGCTCGTGTCGTGAGATGTTGGGTTAAGTCCCGCAACGAGCGCAACCCCTATCTTTAGTTACCATCATTCAGTTGGGGACTCTAAAGATACTGCCCCGGTCAACGGGGAGGAAGGTGGGGATGACGTCAAGTCCTCATGGCCTTTATGCCCAGGGCTACACACGTGCTACAATGGGCTGTACAAAGGGTTGCAAGCCCGCGAGGGTGAGCTAATCCCAGAAAGCAGCTCGTAGTTCGGATTGGAGTCTGCAACTCGACTCCATGAAGCTGGAATCGCTAGTAATCGTGGATCAGCACGCCACGGTGAATACGTTCCCGGGCCTTGTACACACCGCCCGTCACACCATGAGAGTTGGTTGTACCAGAAGTTGTCGGACTAACCCGCAAGGGGAGTAGGCACCTAAGGTATGGCTGATGATTGGGGTGAAGTCGTAACAAGGTAGCCGTTGGGGAACCAGCGGCTGGATCACCTCCTTTCTAAGGATGCAGCTGAACCAGCTGGATTTTTTGGAAAGATTCAGCAAACCCGGCTCGACCCTGCCACTATTTAGTCTTGAGAGATCAAGAGCGGTGCTCTAACACGAAGATTGCTCAGCGCTAAAACGAAATGGAAACCCGGAAGGCGGATACCTCCGCTCGAACGTGTCCGGTTTCCACGTTTGAAAGGGCCTGTAGCTCAGTCTGGTTAGAGCGCACGCCTGATAAGCGTGAGGTCGATGGTTCAACTCCATCCAGGCCCACCAGGTTGACCGGCAATGTCCGGAATGTTCCTTGTCGATTTACGGGGGTGTAGCTCAGTTGGGAGAGCGCCTGCTTTGCAAGCAGGAGGCCATCGGTTCGATCCCGTTCACCTCCACCACGGCGGTTGAATCTCGTGCCGGATCAGGTATGGCGCGCATCAATTCAATCGGGCGTCGCTGTGTTCTTTGACAATTTATATGCGATCATGAACCAATACAAGCGTTCACTGTGATCGTGTCAGCTGTTTTGTGGCCAAGCTATTAAGGGCAGTCGGTGGATGCCTTGGCGC
>JAMQPH010000648.1 GCA_023717605.1 Pyrinomonadaceae bacterium | reverse complement strand
AAACAGGCCAAGAATGAACGGCTAGCAGCAATCGCGGCAGCTCAGTCGTCTGGAATTCGACAACGCATCGAAGTGTCTGTTCAATGCGCGCAGTGTGGACAACAAACAACCGTGCCTTTTTATCCGTCGCAGGGACGTCCGGTTTATTGCCGCTCCTGCTTTCTGGCAACTCGCAGCGGGGAAAACGCCGGCTGAGCTTGCCGCAATCCCAAGCTGTTTTCTGTTGTCCTCACCTCGCCACTGCCTCCCAAGCTACACATTGCAGATAACGATGCGGCTCGCAGTGTTCGGACAGGCTGATCGTAAAAGGCGTTTCCAGCGGTATTTTAGTAGATCAGCTCAAGCTCACAACGGTTTAATTCGCAGCAAAAACAAAAGCGGGCGGGGGCCTCCCACAGCCCCCACCCTAAGGCCACGTGTCCTCACCCCACGCGACCACTTCGTCCACCGGGGAGGTGAACGCAGCCGGATTATGCAACAGTCTTCTTAAACTTTCAACAACTTGGCGCAGTTAATAATCGCGAGATACTTAGGGTCCGTGGGAACTAATGAAACGGCAATAGGTGAGTATATTCACTGAGGAATCAGCGACGACAAACTCTTCAGCGCTGACTCGTTCGATTCGGAGAACTTAGACCGCTTCCAATAGCTGCTGCATCGTCTGCTCGAGGTGATTCGGTAGAAAACTTCTCGTACCGAGACAGGTCCGCGAGGGCGACGACAATCAGGAGCCCAGTCACACCAAGAGTAGCGAGGATATAGAGAACGGCGGTCAGCTCTCGATAAATTAGAAACACTGTCAGAAGAGTGAGCGCGGCTATCCACGCGAAAGTGAAGAATTTTCTATTGCGTCCACTATTTGCTTTTCGACTCATTAAATATGACCTCGTAGCTTCGATACTCGCAGTATCTATATTGGCCCACCGATCGGCACCGGCGGTCTTAAACCCTTGCGGGTTCGTGATTGATTAATAAAGCACCCGCGTGGGCAGGACCGAGCCGCTGGCCGCAATAGCGCTGTTGAAAACTCCAGATACAGCTCCCATTAATGTGGTTGGAAGACGACTCGCAGAAAACATTCCGGCTTCCGGCACTTCAATAATATCGTAAGCTTCCAGTAGAACATCGGGTTTCTGATTCTTCTTGATCGCCGAGTAGTCTACGTGAATGGTGTCTTGTTCCGGAGATCCGGGTTTTTGCCGGTAGATCCTGACGTCTGAGGTCTTAGCCTCTTTCTTGGCGCCGCCAACCATAGCCAGAGCTCGACCAAGAGTAAGCTGATCACGCATGAAAACTCCCTGAGGAGCAACCACACTCCCTGTGATGTAAATAGGTTCCGCCTCAGTTACCAATATGTAGTCGCCTGGACGAATCACAGGATTAGCCTCGAGTTTGCCGGCGCGGAGGTCGGAAATCCTTACCAAGATAAGCGGAATTTTCGTCCCGTCAATTGGTGCACCCTCGGCTTCCTCACCGGGTGCCGGGCACATTATTGGTTCTGTGTGAAGAATCTGAATCGTTCCCGCCGCACGCTCGGTGAATCCACCTGAAGCGGCCATCAACTCGTTAAGACGCACCTTACGCTGCATTTGAATTCGCGTAGGCTGCCGGACAGCACCAAACACGGTCGCCGGCTGTCGACTATTACGTTGCGTTATCCGGACGCTGATCTGAGGCGTCTTGAGATACTTTCCGTAGGCGGCTGCAATATCCTTTTGGACCTCTTTTTCGGTGCGACACTTGGCGCGTATTGGTGTCTCAAGAAATGGAAGAGAACTAATGTTCCCATCACTATCTATCTCCGCGGTAGAGTTCAGATCCGGTTGTCCAAAAATCCTGACGTCCAAAATGTCGCCGGGCCCGAGCAGATAATTCCTGATTCCCTGATTATCCACCGAGGATGAAGACTGAGTCGGCTGCGATGGGGCCTGATCTTGGCCCTGTACTGCCACGACCAGACAAGCGAGAATTGGCACAAACAAGAGAATCCTGACTTTCATAAGAGAACCTCAGAAACCAAAGAGAGACCAGCACCTCGAGATTTGATTTAAGTAACCAGGAACGCAGAAACTGGGAACTAACGATCTTCAGTGGGGGTTCTGTTCGATTTTATCTTGCCGGCACTTTTGACCTGCCGCCGGACCGAGCCTCTACCACGCTTTCGCACCGTGCCCGGCAACGCAAAGCCAGTAAAAAGTAAGTTGCAATGATCGCACAAAAGGTTGTAGATGCCAACCATGCGTAAAAGCAGTGGGGTTGGCTTATAACCTTGGCGGATCCGCGAGCAGCGACACTTTGGACATCTTTGTGAAATCAAATCGTGGACCCTCTCTTCGCTGTCCTTCTCAGCCAATCTTTACTCGTGCTGTGTGTGCCGCGACTTCAGACGTACTCGGAGTAACTCGATTTCTCTGATGATTCTCTCCTCGCCAGCGGTTCTCACTTCCTCATTGACCGATTCCCGGGCCAGGTAAAATAGCGCATCCTTGTATCGATCGATGGCCCGTCGGTAATGCCCCTTGAACGTGGCCCGCTCAGCGAGCTCCACCCAATGGGCAACCTTCACCGAAGCGATGAACTCCGAAATCGCCAGCTTCGACTCGTTTAGTTCGAGCTCTTCAGGAAAGACCTTCAAGGCAGAGTCCAGACACTCAACCGCGCGATTGGCCGTTTCGATCTTATCGGACACTCGAACGCGCTTCTGGGCCTCGTGTGTAAGGTTTCGCGAAGAGTCTCTGGCCCAAGTGAGCAAGTGATGCTTCTCAAGTGTACGAACCCGCTCCTGTGTCGCTCGCATTGCATTTCGCTTTTCCGGCGGGAGGTTGTCTGCGCGCAGAGCTTCTTCTGTGCTCTCAAGATAGTTCTGACAAAGGTGAAAGACATCCAGATGGGAATCCGGAGATGAGGCTGTCTCAGCTTCCGATGATAGTTTTTGAATTGTCGCGAGCGCCGCCGAATGCAATGACGTGGAATAAGTTTTCTTCGAGGAGTTTGGTTTGTCACCACTTACCCGGGCCCCAGCCTCCGAAGCACTGTTATCCAGAAGATAACGTGTCCAGGCACGGCGCATTACCACTTCGCGCGCCGATAGCGCTACCAGTAGCACCACACTAGCTGCAAGACCAGCTGGAACCCAGGGGGCTTCGTCGCCTCCTACAATTAACATCCACCACAACGCAAAGAACAGCGCGATGGCGGCTGCCACTACTGCAATCATGTATCCTGTACTCGAAGGCATGCGGGCCCGCGAGGAGCGTCTGCGCGTGGAATCTCCGGAGTTACGCATACTTGAACGCGCCGTTCTTGGAAAGAATTGATCAGCTGAGTTATTGGCCAAACGATTCCCCTCGAAGGGACGGTCTGAAGCTGGCCGCTTACATTGCGACCAGAAGCTGACACACGGGTCAATGGCTACAGGCCTGTGCCCCTCCACACAAGCATGTTTTACACATAGTCAACTTTTTGGGCTTTACCTGTCAATATATGACCGATTCACAAATCCCAGGCTTGAGACAAGAAAGAAGGGGCAACGGAGATGGACGAAGAGTTCGAGGACAAGGTCGTACTCGTAACCGGTGCGACATCAGGAATTGGCCGGGCATGCGCATTGAGGTTCGCCGGCGCTGGCGCCCTCATAGCAGCGATTGGACGCAATGAACAGGCCTTGGCGAACCTATCCCAAGAGGTCGAGGAGGCCGGCGGCAAGAGTCTTTTGTTGCAGGCGGATTTGTCGCTGGCACAAGAAGCGAAACGAGTGGTTGAGCAAACTATAGAACATGCCGGCGGAATTGATGTGCTAGTTAACGCCGCTGGGCATATCGCAACGGGAACTATTGAGGATACATCCCTCGACGCATTGGATGCGATGCTCAACATCAATCTGCGGGCTGTCTTCTACCTCACGCAAAAGGCAGTGCCAAGTTTGATTGAGCGACGCGGCAACGTCATCAACGTTTCAAGCGTTACCGGACTGCGTGCTTTTCCGGGAGTCCTCGCTTACTGCGTCTCAAAAGCTGGAGTTGACCAACTAACACGCTGCGCGGCCCTTGAGTTGGCTGCCAAAGGCGTTCGGGTGAATGCGGTTAACCCGGGAGTTGTAGTAACTGAGATACACCGACGCGGCGGCATGACCGACGAGCAGTACGATTCCTTTCTGGACCGTTCAAAACAAACTCATCCGCTCGGTAGAGTCGGACAATCGAAGGAGATCGCCGAGTTGGTATTTTTCCTGGCGTCCGAACGAGCTTCATGGATCACCGGGGCAAGTTATTCCATCGATGGTGGCCGGGCTCAAACCTGCGCCAGATAACTGCCCGATAGTCCTCAGCGGAACGGCTGCATCTCCGCACAAAAGATTGGCCCTTGAAACGAGAATCTGGATATACTCTGCCGCACGTTCTACCGGTAACCTACGCCAGTACGTCAGAGCAGCTAATGTTTCTAAACGGAATTCCATCCAGGGACGAAGGATGAATCCTGAATACTCAAACCCGACCCCGGTGATCAGACCATCGAGTCACAAGAGCGCTTTGCGAATCGTGTTCGCCGTAGCAGCCGCGTTGGTAGCATTACTGCTCGGACTCATTGTGCTCCTGCTGATCGGGGTTGAAACTGGGCCCGTCGCTCTGCTTATCGGACTCGTCGTCGCCACTATTCCTGTCCCCTTGTACCTGATGCTGGTGCTCTGGATCGATCGGTATGAATCCGAACCTCTGTGGATGCTGGGTACAGCATTTTTTTGGGGCGCGTTAGTAGCTGTATTCATTGCGTTGCTTTTCAATACCGCGAGCAGCCTGGTGGTGGCCGTCGTGACAGAAAGCATGGAGGCGGGCCAGGCCTTTGGCGCTGTGATTTCCGCTCCCATTGTCGAGGAAACCGCGAAGGCATTGATTCTTTTTATCCTCTTCTTCAAAAAGGATGAGTTCGACGGTGTCGTGGACGGCATTGTCTATGCGGCAATGGCTGGTCTTGGGTTTGCCATGACTGAGAATATTCAATACTACGGTCGCGCGGTCATGGAATCAGGTGGCGGAGGTTTGACTGCGGTTTTTATTCTCCGCGGAACATTGTCTCCTTTCGCACATCCGCTATTCACCAGTATGACTGGCATCGGATTGGGCCTGGCGCGACAATCTCGCAACACCTTAGTAAAACTGGTCATGCCTGTTCTCGGGTTGTTGACGGCCATTTCGATGCACGCTATCTGGAACGGCTCGGTTGTGGTTTTTGGTGGCCTGGGGTTTCTATTCGCTTACGTGGTCATCATGGTTCCTGCTTTTGTCATCCTTCTGGTGGTGATCGTTCTCGCTCTGCGCAGGGAGGGACAAGTTGTAAAGGAGTTTCTTCATCCGGACTTCCAGGGAGGGAGACTTACGCAGCAGGAGTATGAGCGACTCTGCACGATCAGAGGGCGCATGGGAGCTTCATTCAACGCCTTCTCGCGCGGCGGGGTTGCCAGTTGGCGCGCAAGCAGACAAGCGAACCAGCTAGCAAGCGAACTCGCCTTTCATCGCAGCCGTGTGGCCCGAGGTATGTCCAGCGAGACTGCGCACGAACGCGAGGCCGCCTACCAGGCAGCCTTGCACGACCTGCTGACGCGACTGCGCCAGACCTGACATCGAGTGCGAAGACAAAAGCTCGCGAGTTTCGTAGCTGTTCGCTTATACTGGTTAGGCCAGCGTACGGTCCTTTTCACTCAAGCAGACCCGTGAGAATTCAACTTCTTCCCAGCACCTTTGACGGCCAGGGCCATGCTACCCTGGAGCAACGGCTGACCTGTTATCTCATCGACGATTGTGTTGCGGTAGATGCCGGAAGCATTGCCATAGCTCTCACCACGGAACAACGCCGAAAGGTGCGGGACGTAATTGTCACGCATCCTCACATGGACCACATTGCCAGTCTCCCGATTTTTATCGACGATCTTTACCCGACATTAAAAGAGCCAGTCCGGGTCTATGCCACCGCTGAAGTGATTGCGCTTCTGGAGCGGGATGTCTTTAACTGGAATGTCTATCCACGTTTTTCTGAGCTTAAGAACGACTTCGGACCCGTAATGAAGTACGTTCCGATTCCGGAAGGTAAGGAGTTTAAGTTGGCCCACCTGACAGTAATCGCCTTGCCGGTAAATCACATCGTACCAACGGTGGGTCTGATTGTTTCCGATGGCAAGAGTACTGTGGCATTCAGTTCTGATACTGCTGAAACGGAGCAGTTTTGGAAGGCGGTTAACAAGATTCCGCACATCGATGCTCTCTTGATTGAAGCTTCGTTTCCCAACTCGATGGCTCAACTTGCCGAGGTCTCGAGGCATTTCACGCCTGCATCCCTGAGTCAGGAATTGAACAAGCTTCACCACAACGGCCTGGACATTCTCGCGGTCCATCTCAAACCCGCTTACCGGGAGTTGATCATTCAGCAGCTGGGAGCGCTTAATCTTCCTAATTTGAATGTGATGGAACCCGGCAGGACATATACCTGGTAGAATCTCTAGTCCGGATTCGGGCCTCGACGAAACGGCACAAACTCGTTCTCCGCATGTTCACCCATGGCCCCATCGAGTGTCACCCGTCCACTAGGAAGTAGTTCCTTAACTCGGAACGTCCGTTCTTGCCGATCGCGGCCGGGCATCAGCTCAGCCCGAAAAGTAACTATCATCCCTGGCCGAGCCCATACGTCAGCGTCATGGTTCCGGAAAAGCTGCTCTTTATTCCCCATTTGCTTCTTTCTGGCTAAATACGCGCCAACGGCGCCAGCCGCTAGCGCCAGACCGCCCAGCAGCCGCTTAGTTCCCTTGTTCATTTAACTTACTGCTCGCAAAGCGGGTCGAGCCGGGCAGTGATTGTCGGCAAACCGCTTAGAGCCCGGTCTGCATTTATCTGCGTGAACTGAACCCACTCGGCCGGGACCTTATCTTCTGCAAAAACTGCTTCCACTGGACATTCAGGAACGCACGCGTCGCAGTCGATACAAGTTTCGGGATGAATTACCAGCATATCGTCATCGAGATGAAAAGCCTCAACCGGACAAACCAGCGCACAGTCCGTGTACCGGCAATTTACACATGGTTCTGCAACGACGTAGGTCATTAAATATAGCCTCCTGAGATCAAGAGTAGGTCTGGGGCGCTGCTGAAGGGTACATTGAATCCGCCGGATCCCCTGGCGCGAAGCAACGATCCCGCATCCGACCATTAACTCACCTATAATTAAGCACGAATTGGTAAGTTTTGAAAGATGTGACTTGTCTTTTATGTGAACGCTTGTTGTACCGATCGTCGCTATTCAGCACTTTGTTTCAGCCAGGCGCGAATGGGAGCGCCAGTCGAAAAGTCGTAAAAGCCAAGATCTCTCTGGGACAGCATTTTGGTGAGCAGAATAATCTGGCCGGTGTGCATTGAGAAATGCTCAGTCACATGGAAGATGGCTTCAAGCGCAGTAACCCTGGCTCCTTGAATCTCATATTGATCGAGACATCGTTCGAGCTCAAATCTCGCGAGCACGGTGTCCACATCCTCCAGCGTTTCTCTGAGCAAAGATAGTAGTTTACGGCGCGGAATCATTGTCCGCTCATCGAACTCGTGTTGCCTGACACGCGCGTCAATCTCACCACCCAGACCGCTGACAATCCACTGCCTGGCGTTGCCTGCGAGATGCAGGCAGAGATTACCGATACTGTTTGATTCTATGTTGGCACGCCACCAGACTTGCTCGTCAGTGAGAACGTTCAAACAACCCTCAAGCTTCGGCAGGTATTCGCTATTTAGGAGGTGGCGAGCCTGCTGCACGAAAGCCCGCGAGACCTTATTTTCCTGGAGAGTATTCTGAGTGCTCACTGAACGTAGAATAATTGGGCCGGGCGTCAATCGCTCTGGTCCTCTGGGACGGCCTCTGGCTTTCGTTTATGTTTTGCCTTACGACCGGCAGGTCTGGCTTTCTCGTCGGGCTTCGCATGACTCATCGGGTGTCCCGGTGGAGCCGAAGGTTTCCTGATGCTCTTAAAGACTGGCCGCTCTTTCCTCGTAGCCTTTTTCCGCCGAGATGCTTTCGTCGCCATTTCACCGCTTCCTGGGTGCGCCAATGCTCACTGAGGCTTTTGTGGATGCTATGCCGCCACCGAGCGAGTGTCAATTGGTTGAGCGTTAGCCGCGGAAATGTCAGGCCCAGCCCTCCGTTGAGGCCTGAGTACTTTAGTGGGCTTGTTCTAGAGGCCGGAGAGTCGGGACGGCCCTCCGGAAGGACTGCTAAATCTCGCTGGGTCGCGGGGTATCGGATAAAAACTTTAGGGCGTTTGCGGTCTCCGCACTACGCTTCTGCTGTAATTCATTAACCCAATTGGTTACCGTTTTGACCATTTCGCGCGCGGTTTCCCGCGGCGAATTTGCCTTCCGTTCGGCCGTTTTTTGACGCTTTAATTGGCCCTTCTTGATAACTTTGACTGTTTTCTTACCTGACATCGTTTGTTTACCTTCGTTTCTTGTTCCTTAAGAACGCTTTTCCCTTCCTGAAGTTCCGTGATTCCCTTTGATCCCTATTTTTAGAACCTAGTTGCTTGCTTATCTTGCAAAGATTGGGCCGAAGAGAAGGTATGGCCGCGCCAATAAATACTCAGCGGGAATACCTACGAAACTGGGAGTCTGTTAGGATTTACACTCGTCACGGGTTCCGGAATGCTTGTAAATACATACAGCTCTCCTGAAGCAGCGTAGGTTTTTGCAACAGCCATTGTCTGGGTTTTTTCGCGTTCCTTCTCTCGCATATCAACCCGCCAGATGGTTTTCTGCGTCTGGTAGACGACGAAGCAAAGGCCGGCGATGGCGCCAGCGTTAACATATTTGAGACCACTGATCATGTATCTCGTCCCAAACAGAATCAGCAGGGTGTTGATGACGATTAGAGCAAGTCTGAACTCAGTGGGTCCGAGTTTAAGATGGCTTATAGTTAAACGGTCAGTAGCCGAGAAAGACAAAAACGCGCTCACCGCGAAAGCCGCGAACACCGCCAGCAGGAAAATAAGCTGGTATCGAGACTTTTCAGGAAGGATGAATGCGTATCCGATTATGACTGAGCACAAGAAGACGTAGTCGAGCAGGTGATCCATGTAATAGCCCCACCTGAGCAACCCCGTGTTGCGATACTTTCCCACTTTCCCGTCGTAGTGATCCGTGACGTATTGGAAGAAGATCATCAATGACACACCCCACAACCAGCGAATGTTGGTGGCTGCTAAATAGCTGAAACCCAGGATGAGCAGCGACCAAACCAGCGTCAGCATGGTGAGATGATAAGTCTGCAACCAGGACGGTATTTTTGGTAAAACGATTGGCGATAACCGCCGCTCGAGTGGCGAAAGAAAAGATGTGTTGGTTTTATTAGCGCCTGCGAATTGTTTATCTTGCATTTTCATAAACCTGAAGTTGGAATCTCCGAAACTGCCTGAGCAAACTCCAAGCCAGGCACGAACTACAGGCATTCAGTCGTTTCTGATTCCTTAGCCAGGCGGAAGCCCATCGAGAGTCTGAAAGAGTCTTTCAGGTGAAGCATTTTTCTGGCAATTTCCGGGATGGGAACGGGCCCGAACTGCGATGAGGCGAGGAGGTCAATCAGATGAACACCACCGACTGTGAACTGGGAATCTCAAAGCGCCTGCGGCAGCTCTTGCACGCCAGCATGTCGTCAATGCGCACCATGTAGTCCCGTGATTTTTGGAAACGCGCCCGATCCTGCTCGTTTGCGCCCCGCGGAGGCGCTGGTTTTCGGGTACGTTTTAACCACCGCACATCAAATTCACCGCGTGTCCGACAGTGGGGACAACTGTAGGTTGCCTTTTTTACTTCCTGCTTTTCGTTAAAGAAATCTTGTTCGTTCATATGTTTATTCTTTTGGATCACTTAAGTCTCGTAAATACCGAAAACTGTAGATACCTGTTTCGTGCCCATCGCTCCAGCGAAAATTTAGTGCGTAACGGCCAACTATACTTAGGTCAGCGATGGTCAGCTCCTGCGAGATCGTCTCTGGCTTCAGAACCCGCTGACCAGTCCACTCGTTGACGCACTGGGCGCATGGGCAGGCTCGTCTTAGCCCGGGAGCTGAATATCGGGAGACGTGATCGTCGGCCCAGGTGATGCGCAAGCCGGCGTCCCCTTCCTGCTTGATTTCGCGGGGTTCAATAGCCGTCCCGCGCCTGTCAGTTGCTTCCACGGTTCATCCTTCGCATCGGGGGTCTTTCCTGCCGACTGCTCCTGCCGACTGCTTCTGCCCGCCGCCGTCTGCGTTCTTGACTGCCTGCTGGACCGCGTCAGCCTTCACTTTCCAGTGGGAAGCCTCCCAAACGACTTTGCCCTTCCGCAACACCAGTACCTGCGGTGACTCGTGGGCCACTCCCGTTCTCTGCTCAATGTCCTTCGAGAGGCTGCGATCGCGTTGCACCTCGACGAGGGCTACATCTCCATCGAAGCGAGACATCTCGTTGTAGGCTGCCGCGCTAATTGGACACGTCGTACTATGCTTAAAGACTACTACTGGAGTGTTCTGGGAACGGCTGGCTAGTTCCTCAAAAGACTCAACATCCGCAATTCTCACAAGGCGTTCTCCCATACACAATGGTTTTCCAGATACGATTGATATTAGCCTACTGGATCGAGTCCAACAACGCGGGAAATTGGTTAGAGTGATTTCTGACCCCGTTCCACGGTTTTTGACAGTGTTTCACCCCCTTCAAAGGAGCTAATTTGTCTGAGTTTACCGCTCAGGCAACATTCATAACAAAAGGCCGCCCAAAGTTGGGGCGGCCTTCAAGGTCGAAACGCTTTGCCTATTACCTAACTCTAGTTAGTGGCAGCTGCTGACGCACCCGGCTGAGTTTGCAGTCGTTGCCAGTAATCCTGCACGAACTGTTTCATCGGTCCGTGTCCCCACCGACTGTAAAAATCATACTGTTTCATCTCCGTATACGCCTGGTCGTAGTTCCACTGATTGTGCGTGAAGCGATAAACGGCGCCCACCACGCCAGTACGATGCCGCCCACCGGCGCAATGAACATAGAAACGTCCAGTCTCAGGATTGTCCACTAATTTAAGGAAGGCCTCAATCTGACCGGCTTTCGGATACGACTTGTCATCCATTGGGATGTTCACATAACGCATACCAGCGGCCTCTACCGCAGGCTTCTCGTAAGACTCGGAATCATCCCGCAGGTCAATCACAGTCTTGATGCCGAGAGCAGCCAGGAACTTGTAGTCGCCTTCATTCGGCTGAGCGCCACGATAAAAGCGGTCATCGATCTGTCCAAAGTTCTTGATCTTGATATTCGGGAAATTGTTGTTGTCGCTTCCTCTGCCAAATGTGACACCCGAAATTAACAGGCCGACAGCAAGAGCGGCTAAGCCAAGGAAAGACAAATTGTGTTTAGAATACATGATTGTAAAAACTCCTTCAGTTTTCAAAAACTCGACCCAAAAAACGATCGTCAGCGGAATTTGCCAAAACTTTTTTCAGGCTTTTTTGGAATGATTCAACGCCAGTGTCAGAGTTGCGCTGCAGTCGTTCCGAAGGAATGGGATTCACTGAAGGGGTCAAGGTTTGCATCGAAAGGCCGGCAAACGCGCTGTACGGTACAGACCAACTTGATTGTTTCTTAACCACCATCTGCCCGTAAGCGGCGCTTGCTTCAGGAATCCTACCCAGCCGAAAGTTGATGTCACCAACAAGTTCGCTCTATCCCGGCAAGGACGGAATTCGGGCGCTTCGATCGATATTGTAACGGTCGAAATAGCTATTGACCTCTCGCCGGGATTGGCATATCGTGCCCGCGCTTAACGAGAAGCTAGCAGTCGACCTCCGTGAACCTCACATTAGTTTTGGGGCGCCTGCCGAGTCTCTTGCTTCAAGATTCTCCTGCTTCCTCACAAGGCCTTAAAAAACTCAACCTCTAACCTCACAAGGAGAAGACTATGTCTACACCACGCAAAGCAAACCTCAACCAGGCTTTACATTCACGGATCGTGTTTTGGTTTTTCCTGACTCTGTTACTGCTTTGGCCGGCGCAGCAGGTCAACGCCGATGAAATTGCAATCTGGAACTTCAACGACTCGGATCTGGCTGTCGATCACGGGGCTGGAGCGTTAACCACAAATTTCAATCTCGTAAACTTAGTGTTCACATTGGGCGGAACTTCGACGAATGCCAGACAAGGCGACGTTGCCGGCCAATCGATGACACTGCAAGGAGGAACCTCAAACGCTAATAACGGGCGCTTTCTCAATCTCGATGTCAGCACGGTCGGTTTCAACAGTATCGTTATCAGCTTCGCAACCCAGGGTACATCGACTGGCTTCACCAGCAATCAGTTTCAATACAGTCTTGACGGCGTGGGGTTTGTGAATTTCGGTGCGCCGTACACACCGCCGCTAACCTTCGGACTGGTTTCGTTTGACCTTAGTACCATTTCCGGTGTCAATGACAATCCGAATGCGGCCTTCCGGATTGTCTTCAATGGTGCTACCTCGGCTTCCGGAAACAATCGAATCGACAATCTGGTGGTCGAAGGACGGCCTATTGCGACGCCGATTCCAGAGCCGGCATCAATCCTGCTTCTGAGTCTCGGTCTGACCGGCACACTGGCCACGAAGATCAAAGTGTGGCGGACCAAACCAGGACGCCGGCGGGATTAGCGCGTTTCGACCGGGCAGGTAAACCTGAGAACAGAGCAATTTCACTAAATCGCGCGAATCCTCTTCGAGTGTGAGGTTCTTAGTCTGACTGCACGTGCATGAATATGCTCATTAGCTTGAGCGCTCCCATTCACACCGTGGCTTCAGCCCGGCGGCAGAGCCGTGCGTAACATTTCTCCAACCGGTTTGGGGTGCAGCGAGGGTCTCTGG
>JAMQPH010000611.1 GCA_023717605.1 Pyrinomonadaceae bacterium | reverse complement strand
CCGAAGAGACAAGAAAGCGGCCAAGAAGTTCTTTCGCAAACTACTGAAGGGCTTGCGATATGTCCCGCGCACAATCATCACCGACAAGCTGAGGAGCTACAGCGCTGCGAGAACTGAAGTCATGCCGAGTGTCGAACACGTCCAGCAGAAGTATCAGAACAATCGGGCGGAGAATTCTCATCAGCCAACCAGGTTAAGAGAACGGGTGATGAGACGGTTTAAGTCAGCCGGCTACGCTCAGCGCTTTCTCTCGGCCTTCGGGATCATCACGTCACACTTCCGACCGGGGCGACACCTCTGTTCTGCCGACGTTTATCGACAGATGATGAAGTCTAGACTTGCCGATTGGGACCGAGTGGTTGTCGCTCCCGGCCGCTAACTAGGGCGATAGTCAATGAACCCAGCGACTAGACGTAGATTCACTTTTTATCTGAGTTGAGGATTTTTGTTTTTTCTGAAGTTAAGTTGACAATGCCCTCTGGGACCAAGCCAGCTGATACTCTCCGCGCATCTGCAAAAAGGATCCAAAGACCGCGTTCCTTTTCAACTACGTGTTAGAGGCAGTGCTACGAATGTGGTTTCCGTTTTCGTGGGTCGCAGCCACCATTCCGATGCCCGGTTCGGATGGGCGATAACTTTACGATGGAGCGGGCGACGGGAATCGAACCCGTATTACCAACTTGGGAAGCTGAGCGCTACCGTTGCGCCACACCCGCCCAGGTTGAGAACTGAAAAATCCGGGTTAACTGCATTGAGAGATATCGAAAGCGAGATATACTAGCGTCGTAACTGCAATTGATGGAGGAGAGCTAATGGCTAATTTGCTGGAGCGAATCACAATCAATCCTGACCAGTGTGGCGGTCGACCGTGCATTCGCAGCATGCGTATTCGCGTTATTGATGTTCTCGATCTGTTTGCGGCGGGGCTCACTTCCGAGCAAATCCTGGAAGAAATGCCTGATCTTGAAATAGAAGACTTAAAAGCTGCCCTGCAATACGCTGCCCGCAAGCTGGATCATCCGGTGCTTGCCGCATGAGGATCTGGGTTGATGCTCAAATGTCTCCCGCGATAGCCACATGGATTAGCAGTAATTTCGCTGTGAGTGCGGTGGCAATTCGTGATCTCGGATTGCGGGATGCGAAAGACAAAGAAATTTTTGAAGCCGCCAGGCAAGAGAAAGCTGTGGTTATGACCAAAGATAGCGATTTCGTGCTATTGCTAGATAAGCTGGGCGCACCGCCTCAAGTAATTTGGGTCACCTACGGAAATACCTCTAACGCACGCTTAAAAGAAGTCCTGACGAACACACTGCCTAAGGCGCTAGAACTCCTCAACTTCGGCGAGAAGCTAGTCGAGATTAGTGCAGCCTGATTAACAGTAACAACCCTAATAAGTCCTTCGCAAAGTATCCAACGAGACATCGACAAATGCAGAATACCTGACAAGCACTCCGGCCTCGATATTTCTCTGTTGGGTAGCTTCCGTGAAGTTGGCGGAGGTAATCAAAGCTAGCGGTGGAACGGGCGGTCGAACCAGGATATACACAATCAATGGCCGAGGACGTTAAGCTTGATCTAGAGTCAGGTCTCATTAGCTAATTCAAAACTAAAAGCCGCACGATATTGACGAGGGCTACAATGCGGGATACATTTCTTATGCACCTCTTTGAACCTACGATTTTGTTAAGCCCGCGTAGCTCAGTGGATTAGAGCGCGTGCCTCCGGAGCACGAGGTCGCAGGTTCGACCCCTGCCGCGGGTAATCAGTTTCTCTTTCGTACCCGCTTTATATCCGCAATCGACTGAATCATCGAGTTCCCTAGTGGAACAAAAGAGCCTTGCGAATGATGTCCGCTTTCAACCCCGCATTGAGTCCTAATCTCAGCGAATGTCAGCGAATTACTACACCACTCAGCAGGGCAAATCGTTAGTGAAACATAACTTAATCAAAGAGCGTGTTGCTGAATCTCGGCGAATCATGCTTATATCGCCTCCGGAGCGAAAGGTCGCAGGTTCGACCCCTGCCGCGGGTACCATTTCCTCCCAGCTTTTTTGAGTGTCATGGAAACAGACCTGCACAGACAACCTGTCAAGCGCACGATTTTAGTTGTCGATGATTTCGACGACACTCGATTGCTCTTGAAAACCTGGCTCGAGAAGAAGGGCTTTAAGGTTGTGCAGGCTGAAAACGGGAATCAAGCGGTGGCGGCAGCGCAGGAAGTGCGCCCCGATTTGATCATCATGGATATGGAGATGCCAGAGTTGGACGGCTTATCTGCAACACGCAAAATAAGAACCATGAAGGAGCTGGATAGCATTCCGGTCCTTGCAGTTTCTGCTTACGGCGCGCAGCAGTTTCGGGCTGACGCGTTGGCCGCGGGCTGCGCCGAGTATGTCTCCACACCTTTTGAGCCGGACAAACTTGAGAAAGTGATCCGCTCTTTTCTTCCCTGATTTCGAATTGCAGATCTGAGATGTCAGATCTGCAATTCGCAGCCGACAAATTGTCGCGCTTATGCCCAGTATGCGTATGACCGACAAATCAACCCGCCTCCCACTCCATGTGTTCGAGCGAAGCGCAAGGCATAAAACACGAAGAACAAAGTGCCAGGCCTGCTTGATCAAAGTCGCGGTCGTGTTTCTCTTACTCTCTGTTGAAAATGTTGTTGCGCAGGATAGCGGCTGTAAAGTCAAAATGAGTGGCCTTCCGCAGGCCGCTGAATTGAGCGGGTTCCGAATGGGAATGACCATGGACCAGGTGAAGGCACGCGTGCCCCAGGTCAGGTTCGGACGCACCGACGATCTGGGAACGTCGAAGACGAGCATCAATCCCTACTTTGATCCAAAAATAGACAAATCCGGCTTCGCAGATGTACGGACGGTTTCGCTCGATTTTCTCGACGGCCGGGTGACTTCGCTTTGGATTGGTTACGAATCCACCTTTAAGTGGCCAACCGTCACCGACTTTGTTAAAGGCATCTCTCAGTCACTGTCGCTGCCAGACCTTTGGGCACCATGGAAGTCGCAAGGACAACAATTGAAATGTGCGGACTTTCAGTTGACAGTCTCCAGCGTCGCCCAGGGGCCGAGCTTCCGTATTCTCGACCTGACCGCCGAAGGAACTCTGACGGCCCGAAGGGTTGCAAAAGAAGAGGAGAGGGAGTCGGCGGCCGAAAATAATGAGGCAGAGGTGGAGATTCTTGGTGATAGGCAGAGCAAGATCTACTATCCAGCAGCTTGTGAGCTTACCAAAGAGATCAGCGAGTCAAACCGCACGAAGTTCAAAACCGCGCTCGACGCCGAGAAGGCCGGATACAAACCAGCCAAAGAGTGCCAGTGAGGAATATTGCCATGTTCAAAGAATTCCGCGACTTTGTCGCCAGGGGTAACGTCATCGATCTCGCCGTGGCGGTGATTATTGGAGCGGCGTTTGGCAGGATCGTAACTTCACTGGTTGAGGGGATTGTCATGCCGCCAATCGGCATGCTGCTTGGCAACGTCGACTTCACAGACCTTTTTATCGACCTCTCAGGACAGCGACCGCCATCACTGGCAGAGGCTCGAGTCAAAGGGCTGCCGGTAATTGCTTACGGCGTGTTTTTCAATGACGTAATCAGCTTTCTCATTATCGCCTTCGTGGTGTTCCTAATTGTCAGACAGGTCAATAAATTCAAGCAGGGCACGCCACCGGCAGTAAAAGACTGTCCCTATTGTTTTTCGTCAATTCCGCTCGCAGCAACTCGCTGTTCTGGATGTTGTTCTGAACTTGGAGCGTAAAGCATTGCCGATTTCCAATTGTCGATTGCCAATTCAAAACATTGCCGATTGCCGATTGCCAATTGGCTTGCTAAGGTGAAAGCTGCCTTGATTGAAATTAACGGCTGGTGCCAGATGCCAATCGGCAATCGGAAATTGGCAATTGGAAATGTTTTGAATTGGCAATCGGCAATGAATTTCAACTAGACTCCCCATCATGCGCGAGTGCCCCCGCTGCGAAATCTGCTATGACGATGACGTCCTTGTCTGCCCTCAAGACACGGCAAACACCAAACACACTTTGCCCGGAACCACGCTGCTATCCCAACGTTACCTGCTTGAGAAGCGTCTTGGCAGAGGGGCCATGGGCCAGGTCTATCTCGCACGCGACCAGAACCTGGTAACCCGCCGCGTCGCGGTAAAGACTGTCCGGCCTGACATACTCAGCGACGAAGACTTGCAGGAAGGAGAAGCAATCGCGCGATTTGAGCGTGAGGCACGCGCTGCGGCTTCGATCAGGCATCCCAACGTCGTCGACGTAACGGATTTCGGTAAGAGTCCAGAGGGTGTTTTCTTCCTGGTGATGGAATACGTAGAAGGCGAAACTCTCTACCAGCTCCTGCGACGCGAAGGCACTCTCAACATCCAGCGCACTGCTTCTCTACTGCGTCAAATTGTGGCCGGTATTGACGCGGCGCATGACGAAGGCATACTTCATCGCGACTTGAAGCCCGCGAACAATTTCATCATGCAGCAGCGGCGGAAATCAGCCAGCGCCACAGACGACGGCTTCGTAAAGGTTGGCGACTTTGGTTTGGCTAAGATCGTGCATTCAGATCGCTCGGAGACCGTCAGGGGACCTGAGTCCCGCGGCATTATCGGCACACCTGAATACATGGCTCCTGAACAGATGCAACAGGGTGTTGGGCTGGACGCGCGGGCTGATATTTATGCGCTGGGCACGATCGCTTACCACATGCTGGGCGGACGTCCACCTTTTACAGGAGATATCACTCAACTAATCGCGCAAAAACTACTGCAGGCTCCACCCGCTTTGACCACACTGCGTTCCGACATCTCGACCGAAATCGAGCGGGCCGTAATGCATGCGCTGGCAAAAGAACCGGCAGGAAGACCTGCGACGGCGGTCGAATGGCTGGAAGAGTTTGAGTCAGCGATCCGGGTGCCGTCGACCGATTCCGGTCCAGTCGAATCACGGGTAGTCATCATGGCGCCCGCCGGATCGGAAGTGTATGTTGACGATGAACGACGGGGTAGCGTAGGACGCTCGGGTCGAGTAGTGCTCACCTCAATCGCTCCCGGACAGCACGTCCTCAGAGTTGCACGCTCAGGAGAGGCAGACGATGAACGCGTAATTGAGATTCGTCCCGACGGCGCGGAACAGATCATTCAGGCGCAGTTTAAGAGTGGGCCATCGAGTGATCAACTAAGCCCTTCGAAAGGTGGAAGCCTCGATAGCAGGACCGGCACTCATCCGCTTGCCACAGGCGTAGTCGTATGCACGCGTTGCCAATCTCGATTCGCCGAGGGCACCAGGTTCTGTGGCCGCTGCGGAAATACGTCATTGCGGCCCGTTCTTGCCGCGGATCTCAGATCTCAGACCCCAGATCTCAAATCGCAGGTCCCGAGTCAGCCGTCCCCGACACCGGTTCCTGCGGCCCCCACTCAGCCCGCCAGCATCGCCTGCCAGCGCTGTGGTCATCAATATTCTGTAGCGACGCGATTTTGTGGCAGATGTGGGATTCCAATTGGCAACGCTTCGCTTGACTGGGACACACCGAGGCCCGTCGAAGTCTTCTGTAAGACCTGCGGCGCCAGCTATGCGGCCAACACTAGATTCTGCGGACGCTGCGGCAAACCAATCAGCCCTTGAGCCGGATTTTACTCGATCGTGTGCTATAAACATCCCTAACTGCTGCTGAACAACCGAGCTACTTCATGAAGCGCTGCCCAAGTTGCAATCGCACTTACACCGATGCATCACTAAATTTTTGTCTGGAAGATGGCACTCCGCTCGTCGACGATGTTGTGCCTGGCTACGATCCTCACGCCACCGTACGGGATCAGCCGCCGCGCCACACTAACGAGCCCCCGGCCACAGAGATCTACCGAGAAAAGCCTTTGCTCACCCAGGTTCCGGAAATGGCCCGCCCACGGCCGGCGCCCCCGCAGTGGTCGCCCACCCCACAGATCCAGCCGCAGAAGAAATCCAATGCCGTCTGGTGGGTAGTCGGTGGCATTGCCGTAGTCGGAATTCTCGGAGTCGGACTGATCGTAATGATCCTGGTACTGGCACGCCTCGGCGCGGACGAAAACACCAGCAACAATGCGAACACGCGGGTTGTTAACACCAACAGAACCACCAACACCAACGGAACTGCGAACGCTAACTCCAACACGAGCACACTGCCGGCTTCCTTCACTGACAACTTTTCCGAAGAAAAGTGGAGAACAGGAAACTTCCAATTCGGAGACATCTGGTACAAAGACGACGAGTATCACATGCGTTCCAAAGAAAAGACGTACCTTGTGATGTATGCTCCCTCTGGCGGCTACGACACGGAAAATGCAACGGTGCGCGTAACCACAAGGAGCGTCGACGGCAACGGTCCCACTTCCGGTTATGGTCTGATCGTTCATGGCCAGAAATCATCGAGCAATGAACTGGAAGATTATGCGCTGCTTATCTTCACGGGCGACGAGCCACAATACCAGGTGGTGATGCATAAGGGAGGAAATCAGCAAGCGCTGGTGCCCTGGACTAAATCGTCGGTGATTCGCTCAGGCACAAACCCCAACCAGTTGGAGATACGGACCAGAGGAGATCAACTGCAGTTCTACATAAATGGCCGTTACCTCACGCGGATTACCGATGATGAGAACCTCAAACGTGGGGTCGCGGGACTGTACACCAGCGAGACTTCAGAAGTGGTCTTCGACGATCTGGAGATCAACAGGTAGCTGTGTGGCATAGACTTCAGTCTGTGATTGCTGCTTTGTAAATTACCCAGCCTTGAAGCTATCTCCGACGGCAATCACAGACTGAAGTCTATGCCACGTGGAATTGAAAGCGATGCAGGTCAATCTAAGAGTATTGGCTGGTCCTTACAAAGGCCGCGTCTTTGCCTTCAATCAACACGACACCTTCCTGATCGGACGCACTGACGACGCCCACATGTACCTGCCCGATGACCGTTTTTTTTCAAGACATCACTGCCTGCTGGAGATAAACCCTCCGCGATGCTTTCTTCGTGATCTCGGTTCAACCAATGGCACTTTCATAAACGGCCAGAGAGTCAGGGAAGCTTTTCTGAATCATGGCGACCAGATCCAAGGAGGTGAGACTGTCTTACTTGTCGAGGTCAACGCGCAACAAGTTGTCGCTCCCAACGCCACGGCAAGAAATGAACATGTAACCACCCGGCCCGCCATTGTCTTCGTCGAATGTGTGAACTGCGGCAGACGTGAACAGGCTCAGGCTTCTGCGTCAGATGAGCATCTCACTTTTCTATGCGAGGAATGCCGCGAAGAGTTGAAGCGCACGCCGCAGCCGGTGCCCGGATACGACATGGTGAAAGTCCTGGGTCGAGGGGGCATGGGATGCGTGATGCTGGCTCGCGATCAGAAAACGGGACGAGCGGTCGCGATTAAGACGTTGCTGCCTGAGTGCGCCGTTAGCGACAAGGCCATGCGTCGCTTCCTGCGTGAGATTGATGTCGCGGCCGCGCTCAAGCATTCCAACATCGTTCAGTTCGTCGACCGCGGAACACACAACGGCGTCGTGTACCTGGTCACCGAGTTTGTAGAGGGCGCCGATGCAGCCAAACTTGCTGACGCCCGCGGCGGGCAACTCTCGTGCGCCGAAACGGTGTCAATTGTCTCGCAGGCGCTCGACGCTCTCGCTTACGCTCACTCACTTGGTTTCATTCATCGCGACATCAAGGACCAGAACATCCTAGTCAGCGCCACCGACTTCACAGCCAAGCTGACGGACTTTGGTCTGGCCAAGAGCTTTAAACAGTCAGGCATGAGCGGAGTAACAATGGCAGGCGAAAGTGCCGGCACGATCGCCTACATGCCTCCGGAGCAGATCCGAAACTTCCGCGACGTCAAGCCGCAGTCAGACATTTATGGCATCGGCATGACCGCCTACAGCCTGCTTACTGGCGAAATTGCTCTGAATCTGGCCCAGAAGTCGAGCATGGCGGAAACTATCAGGGCAATATTTGAACAGCCCACTATCCCCCTCAGCCAGCGAGCGCCACACGTTCCGCCGACCGTTTGTGAAATCATCGATCGTGCGCTCAACAAGGATCCAGCCCAACGGTGGCAATCCGCAGGTGCCATGCGCACGGCGCTGATGCACGCGTAGTTCGAGCGCAACCTCCGCTAAACATCCGGAAAGCCAAATAAAATAAGACTTTACATATGCTGCCAACGGGCCGCATAATATTTCGCCCTCGCCGCCCCACGAGCGGCGAGACTTGCGAGAAGTCGCAATAACGTGGCGGCGGCACATGACGGCGACACCCCCGTCCCAGGAGAGATAGCCATGAGACCGATTTGGAAGGGTCATATAAGGTTCCTGTTAGTTGCTATTCCAGTCCGTATTTATAACGCGATTGAGACCTCGGAGAAGATTCAGTTTAACCAGCTGCACCGCGAAGACTTCGGTCCGATTGGTTACGACAAACGCTGCAAAAAGTGTGGACAGGTAGTCACTAATGATCAGATAACCAAAGGCTACCAGTACGAGTCAGACCGGTATGCGATTGTCGAACCAGAGGACATTGCCAGGATAAAGATCAAGACCACCAAAGCGGTGGACATCATCGGGTTCGTCGATGTGAATGAAATTCCCACAACCTTTTTCGACTCTCCATACTACGCTGGGCCCGACGGCGCGGTCGCCGAAAAACCTTATGCGCTGCTGCGCGAGGTGATGAAGCAAACCGGCAAGATTGGCGTCGGCAAAGTTGTGTTGCGGGACCGCGAAGACCTGGTGGCCCTCTTTCCTCATGAAAAGGGCCTGGTATTGCAGAAGCTGCATTACCCGCATGAGCTTCGTAGTATGGATAACGTTCCTGACATCGACGGTGCACAGAAGCTCGACAAGAATGAACTGAAGCTTGCGACCACGCTGGTGGAACAGATGGCTACTTCGCTGGAGGAGATCGACACCGTCGACAACTATCATGAAGCACTGAAGACGTTGATCGACTCCAAGATCAAAGGCAAGAAGACGGTTGAATATGAGGTTGAGGAACTACCCAGACTTGATATTATGAGCGCGCTTAAAAAGAGCTTGCAGCAGTCGAGTCGTAAACCAATGGTCAAGGCCGAGAGTACGACTAAGAAGAAACCGCAGATCACTCTGGTCAAGCCAATGGCCAAGCCAAAGGCAGCTAAGAAGCGAAAGGCATCTTAGCCGTTTAGTTTTATTGATGAACGAAAACAGCAATAAGGTTCTCTCCTTCCCCTCACCTGTCCCAGCGAAGGCAGATTATCAACGTGTCAAATCCAACTACTCGATTCGCGAGATCAAACAGCTTTTTGGTCTGAGCGAGCGTACGATCCGCCGCTGGACCGAACAAGGAATCATCCAGGCCACTCCGTCGCCTGAATCCAAAGACTTCAGCTTCGACTTTCACGCGCTTACACAATTCAGACGTGTGCGCGAGTTGAGATCACAGGGTCAGAGCATTCGCCAAATTGAGGCTGAGCTTCAGGGTCAGCTGAATCTGTTCCGGGCGGAAGTCGGCAGGCTGGCGCGGCTGCTCACACCTTTCGAAGAGGCGTTGTTGTTGCACGAGCAGGGCGATCCAAAAGCGGCTGATTGTTATATGGAGGCAATAAGTGAAGGCGACAATGTAGCCGAGGCCTACTGCAACCTGGGAATCATTAACCTCGAGCAGGGGAACATAGCGAAGGCCCTCGACAACTTCACCTTATCGCTTAAAGGCGATCCCCGACACGTCGAGGCGCATTACAACCTTGGGAATCTCTACTACGATGCCGGGGAGCTTCTCCTGGCGCGTCTCCACTACGAAGCCGCCACGCAGATCGAGCCGGGTTTCTCCCTCGTCTACTTCAATCTTGCTCTCGTCTATCACAAACTGGGCGAAGGTGCGGCTGCCTCTGCGGCGCTGGAAAAGTATATGCAACTCGAACCGGATGACGAAGAGATTGAAGCCTTGAAACAGCTCCTCAGAGCGTTGCAGGATCCACGCCGTCCCGCCCGGTAACCCAGGATCACTGACGAAACACTAAGTGCCAGGCGAGGTTGAGAGACCGTTTCATTTTCCATTTCTCATTTGTCGTTTCTCATTTGGTCATTTTCCTGATCTCATTTTGTGACGCTTCGTGTTGCTTTGTGGATCGTTTGCTTGGCCGAGAGATGAGAACGATCCACGAAATCACACGAACGGACACGAATAGAAGCCAACAATGCCGAAGACAAAGGAAAAATGATCTGAGAGTGTGTGCTTTTCGGAGGGATGGCGGTGGGCGGCGCGAGGGCTGCCCACCTGCTAGTACAGGATCGTATGAGAATGTGAACGATCCCGGATACGTAGGTACTCTATCGAAAGAAACAATTAGCCGCAGATTCCAGTTAGTCAGGGCAGATCCGTCTTACCCCCAGAGAATACCGCCTAGGCAGATGGCCCCAAGTCGTTTACACTCTGCCGTCGGCCAGTTTCAGACTCTTCCCGCTCTAAAACTCAAATTTCTCCAGGAGGGTTCCCCATGTCGCGAGCGAAATGTCGCATCCTCTGCGTCGACGATCACGAAGACACTTCAGAAATGCTCAAGCTGCTTCTGGCCCAGGAAGACTACGAAGTGGTGACAGCTGTCACCATTGAAGACGCCCTAAAACTAGCGAAGAGCGAGGAATTTGATTTGTACGTACTCGATAAGCGTCTGCCTGACGGGAGCGGTATCGAACTTTGTGAAAAGCTGGCCGCCGTGACGCCCGATGTTCCATGCATGTTTTACACCGGCGACGCCTATGAGGTGCACAAACGTGAGGCCATCGCTGCCGGTGCCGATGGCTATGTGGCGAAGCCGGATATCGAAGGTCTGATCGAGGGCGTTCGCAAACTCCTTGCGCAAAGAGAATGTGCTGCAACAGCTTGAGTTGTTTGGCGCTCATCGACGCTTCGTTCATGAAACTCCGAAGTCCGTGGTCTGCTGTTTCATCTTGAGTTGATTTCAGTGCCTACCTCATGAAACAAGCAAGATAATGAATTGAGATTAGGACACTATCAAATACCGCGGCTCGCTTGACACCTTAGTCAGCGGACGTATAATTTCTTTCCGCTTGTACGGGCCGTTAGCTCAGTTGGTAGAGCAGCTGACTCTTAATCAGCGGGTCGGAGGTTCGAGCCCTCCACGGCTCACCATAGAATCAATAACTTACAAGCAGTCAGAGATGACTGCTTTTTATTTTCTGTGCGTATACTGTGCGGAATTTTGGAACGGCGTGTTTAACAGGCGGAAAAACGGGTGACGCTTGAAACCATATTCCTCTGCATATCGATCTTGAGTTGATAGGTGGTTAAGTGGCTCGGAGGGGTGATCACCTCACTAGAATAAAGCCGTAAGGCAGCGTCACAGCGTCACCAGCGTCACCTTTTGGCGGCGTAGTGTTAAACGAAACCGTCGTCTTCGTCCTCACTATCGACAACCGTCCGAAGGGCTGCGGTTAGTCCGGTCTCTGTGAGTAGTTGTTCGTAACGCTCGCGTACCTTATGGCGTTTCACTACAAAGCGGTCTCTCGCGTCAGCGCCCAGGATTCCTTCTATAGCATCGCGGCAGAGGTCTCGTGCGATGTCGGGCGTGGTCACGAGGACGTTAGCCTCGCACTTACGTTCGCCAATGGTATCTAGATACCGTTGGACGTAAGGCAATTTGTAGTTCCGGTGATTCGGGTCGGCGAGGTTCTTACCGGAGCCAGTAATGAGGTTGTCTATCCA
>JAMQPH010000609.1 GCA_023717605.1 Pyrinomonadaceae bacterium | reverse complement strand
CGGGTTTCTTCGTGCTGCGCGCGCAGCGGCAGGCGCCGCCACCGCCACCGGTCGACGAGGGCATCCCCGTGATCCTGCTGGAGAATGCCACCATTGCGGAAGGCCCTGAAGAGATCGACTACGGAAGTAGAACGACCCCGAACCGTGGAACTCGTTCGTACCTGACTTGGTGACAATATTGATTACCGATGAACCTGAGCGACCCAGTTGCGCCGAAAAGCGATTGGTTGCAATCTGAAATTCCTGAACTGCCTCCTGAGAAATATTCTGTAGCGTTCCTCCGACCACGTCGTCATTATCATCAGCCCCGTCAACAGTGACGTTACCTCCGCGACCTAGTTGCCCGGCAGACGAGATTACGACCGTATTGGTCTTCGTGGGATCGAAGTTGGGAGCCGGCGAGTTGCCGGGAATCAGCAGGGCGAGTTCGAGAAAGTTGCGGCCGTTGAGCGGCAGATTCTCGATCTCGCGGTTGGTAACCACTCCGTCGACTACCGAGGTCTCTGTATCAACTGCAGCGACCCGATCACTTAAGGTCATGCCTGCATCTCCCGTTACGTTGGGAAGGTCCAGGACTGTGTTGAGGGTTTCATTCTGTCCCACCTGAAGTGTGATGTTCGCGGTCTTGAGTGAAAAGCCGCTGGATTCAATCCTCACTTCGTAATCATCGGCGGCAAGATTGGTTAAGACAAATACCCCCTCGTCACTGGTGGTTGTTTCACGTTTGCTGCCGGTTGCTTTTTGCGTGACCGAAACCTCTGCGCCCTTCACAACAGCTCCATTCGGATCTTTCACGGTGCCGCTGAGCGTCGCGCTCGCGGACTGTTGCGCGCTTGCAGCTGCAGGGTGAGCGACAAGGATAGCGAGTGTCGAGATCGTAAGCAGTGCGACCTTGAACAATGGCGAACGCCTGCAAAAGGGGCGGTACCGCAACTCGTTGATCATGATTCTTCCTTTCAGATTTGTCCTCATCGCTTTACATGGCCGCGCGCTCGGTTCATGACGATAAGCCCTGTTGTTGCAAGGAACGAGCGCGGACCGCTCTGCGCTTGTGTGTATTTATACCTTTGAGACTGGTGAGCTCAGCCCCGGGTTAAGAACTCGCAAATTCAGACGCCTTCGACAGGTTGTGCAACAAGTAGGAAGGGAAAAACCTTCTGAATCAACAAACCGGGACTGAGAGTTGATGACTAACGTGGCGCAAAGTAACACGCGGCCTGAGCAGCGTCATGGTCCCGATGGTTGGCTTTCATCTACAACTTTAGTTGGAAGTGTGGTCAAGTAGCTGAACCTTCGCGAGGCTCGGGTAGTTCAGAGTTCAGCCTTTAGGTTGTTGTTTGGTAACCACACAAGCTAAAGCTTGAACTCTGAACTACTTGAGATCGGAACTACTTGAGATCGGAACTAGCGTGGGGAGATTTCGCATCAACGGGATCAACGCGGTATCGATAGCCGGTACGGGCGATTTAACCACTCGCGTGTTGTAGCGGTCCAGGTACTCTTGCCGTGCTCTTTTCAGCGGATACTTCTCCGGCCAGGTGTACGGATATTTGGTCATCCGATGAAAAGGAAGCGGGCCAACCTGATCGGGACTGGCGGAATTAATGTCCATCTCCTTACTGTACCCGTCCGCGTAAAGCAAGAACGTCCGCTTCCAGCCGGACGCGAGCGGAGTCAGTGCTGAGGCGTCGAAAGAGATGGAAATCTCATCGCCCGGCATTGAGATCACAAACATATCGTCACTCTTCAGGAGCAGCTCCAGTACGTCTCCTTCGCGCGTGTAACGACCCGTCATGACTTTCCAGGGTGAAAGGTAAGAAACCTGATTGTAGTTATATCCGAAAGGCTCGCGTCCATCCGCCGACGCTTCGCGCGAGAAACCTCGCCAACGGAGCGTGGATGTGGCCGGCTCCAGCCTGGTGATCACCTGCTCTGGCCGACCATTGGAAGTGTCAACGAGGACCTGATCCCAATAGATGCGCATACTCGTGACAATGCGCACTTCACGACTGGCGCTAAGGAACTTGCCGGTAAGATCCACAACGACGGTCTGCGGCCGACCAACTGGAATGCCGATGTCTGCAATGACAGTGCGCCACTTTCCTTCAGCATCCTTCACCTTCAGCGCCGGAAGTTTCATTGCCTGGCCGGCCTGCGATGCAGCAACGTTATCGCTGGACCACGCGTAATCAGTCCAGCCGGTCATTAACAAAACGGTCCGTTCCTTGTCTAACTTAGCATCGCGGACTTTGGACTTTGAACTTTGGACTTTGGACTTTGTTTGGCCCAGATTCATCGTTAATGAATGCTCCTCGGCGTAGCCGCGAATCCGTTCGAGCTGAAAATCGTCAGGGTACCTGCGATCCAAGGCAGTGATCCGATCAAGCACATCATGCCCATGATCGTCGACCGCGCTTAGAGGTGGCCGGGCGTCGCGAGTGAAATAGAGTTTGAAAGGCTTTGGCGGGTCGGTCATCCCTTCGTTTGGATACACTTCCGTATTCTCCCGATGAGCGATCGCCAGCAACTGCAAACGATCGACGAACAGCGCTTCTTCCAATTCGTTGGTCACGCGGAGCTCGAACTTCCCATTCTTCTCTCGCAACTGATCGCTTCGCAGGCGCACATACTCATCCGGATCCGGTTTGTTGTAACGGCCAGGCTCTTCCAGGTAGCCCATCTCGCCGCCGCCCATGAAATCAGTGACGAATTCAAAGCGTTCGCCATTCCAGGCATAGAGGAAAGGACAGGACGACGGCTTCCGATCAAGCTCAGTGACCGTGAGCTTCGCGAAATTGGCGGGCGCCGTTGGTTTGACAAATTCGGTCTCCGACTGGACCACGCCTGAAGGCCAAATGATGCGCACGGCGTCGGCCTTCTCTCTACTGCCCAAGCCGAAAACCACACTTGCCGGCGCGGGAGCGGGAGAAGCCGAATAGGTTTCGAGCTTCTGCTGCAGGCTACCGGCGCGGAGGTCAATCTTTGCACCGACACCCGTGCGGTTGCTCACCTTCCCGACAAGTTGTACATCCACGGAACGGTTGCGATTACCGCCATCATTGCGCGCGACCTTGAGACCGCCACCGGGAATGCCGAAGATTATGTCGATGTCACCGTCGCCATCGATGTCTCCCGTAGTCATTAACCGTGAACCAGACAGCGGATGGTTTACTGAGCCTGTCTTTCCGGTAACGCCGAGCGTCGCTTTGTCGCTTACGTTGACCCAACCGTCCCCGACGTTCCGCCAGATGCGCAACTCCGTATGCAGAGGGGCGGAGATGGTTACGGCCGTCACCAGATCCAGTAGACCATCATTGTCATAATCGATGAATTGCGAGGCGTCGTTATATTGCGCGATACTGGCAGCAGCATCGACATCAACACCGGGCGCGGGCTTAAGCAGGAAATGCTCTCTGCCATCGCTGAGTGCGAGAAGGCCCCCCCAGGCGTTCTGCGCGAAATAGAAATCTACGAAGCCATCCTTGTTTACATCGCCGCTCGCGACGTTCGCGGCCGGCGCGTATGTGCCGGCAAGAAGGCCCGCGTCTTTCGCCACATCTTTGAAAGTGCCATCGCGCATATTGCGCCAGAGAGCAACGCCTCCATTAGAAGAGATCAACAGGTCGATATCTCGCCGGTTGTCGAAGTCGGTAGGCACAACCGAGAGAGCCGAAACAGCGCCAGAGAGTTTGGCGGTATCAGTCTGGTCGAGAAAAGTACCGTCGCCGTTATTGCGCAGCAGAAGGCCTGGTGCGGCCGGCATTTTGGTGAAAAGCGGATTCGAAGGATGCGGCGTCGCATCTTTCGGAGCAGGAGCTGCTGTCTTCAAAGTCTCCGCCGCGTCAGCATATCCCGCGATGAAGAGGTCTAAATCCCCATCGTGATCGTAATCAACAAAAGCAACGGACCTCGATAGGTAAGGGTAGCTTGGAACTTGGGCCTTCGAAGTGACGTCAGTAAAGCGCCCGTTGCCATCGTTGTGATAGAGAGCACTAGCACGATAGCGCGGTATGAAGAGATCAGGCTTGCCGTCGTTGTCATAGTCGCCGGCCACCGCGCCCGTGCCGACTCCAGCAGCGGCCTTCGCTAAATCGCCCGCTTGCGCTGTGACGTCCGTGAATTTCCCTGCATCGTTACGATAAAGCCGCTGAGACGTGCTCGCCACTTCAAGTAAATCGAGATCGCCGTCGCCGTCATAGTCAAATAGAAGTGCCGCACCGCTGAATTGTTCCAGCAGAGGATCCGTAAAAGGCCAGGCCGAACCTGCGGGCAGCGCAGTCGCGGTTACATCCGCGAACTTCACGTCAGGAGTGCGCTTGTCCACCAGGCCTGGCTCGACTCCAGTCGAAGTCACGGCCTCGGCATAGCGACCTTGTTCCAAATAGTTCTGGCCCAGCGTGGTGCCGCTGCCTCGTTCGCGAAGTTCCTGAAAACGCTGGATGACGCGCTGTCCTTCTACCCGCTGCTGCGATCTCAACAGCACCTGACCCAGGCTATAGAGTGCTGTGCCGTTGTATGGCTCTCGCTCCAGAGCCACGTTAAAGGCCGCAATCGCTTCGGTATACTTGCGTTGCTGCGCGTAGAGCTGGCCCAGGTTGATGTTGGTACCGGGGTCATGCGGATCGATCTTAAGGACGCGTTGAAAGGCCGCTATCGCGTCGTCAGTGCGACTCTGGGATTTGGCGATCAAGCCGAGGATATAATGCGGCTGGGGCGCATCGGTAGTTAGACCGATCGCGGTTTGAGCCTCCCTTTGTGCGCCAGGCAAATCGGGCACATTGAAAAGAGCGATCGCTAGATTGATCCGTGCAAGCGCAAGTTTGGGATCGATCTGCAATGCGCGCTTAAAAGCTTCGGCTCCTTCCTTGTGTTTGAACTGCTCGAGCAACGCGACACCGATGTTGTTTTCCCGGTAAGCATTCTCCCGCGCAGACGCCGCTGATTGCGTTTGAACATTGGAAGCCATTTCCGACGAGGGGCGGACAGCCACCGCCAGAACACCGACTAAGAGGACCAACAATAAGAGAGGTACGCGAAGGTTAATCATGCGCAATGGAGTTTTGATGATTGTCGATTGCCGGTTGCCAATTGCCGATTAATAGTACTTCTAGTACACGCCGTCGGACGTTAATCGAGAACGTCAGGATGATAACGGGCAATCGGCAATCGCGGATCACTTTCCGACGCGAGCCAGGATCTCTTCCTGGTTCGCCAGAATGCGCTCCTGATTCGAAATTACCTGATTAAGCTTTGCTTGATTTGAAAGGATCGATTCCTGATTCGTAATAATCTTCGCCTGATTTGACAATGCCTCGTCAAGTTTTGACTGGTTAGCTTCGATCCGTTTTTGATTGGCGAGAATCGTCTCCTGGTTTGCCAGGATAGACTTCTGATTAGACAGTAAATCGTCGTTAGACATATTGAACCTCTTCGTGATGGTGTGTCAGAGCGCTCGCATTATAGACACACGCTGCGACCAAATCATTCAAAATCCTTAGGTACTCATACTTTAGTTGGAGATCATTATCAACCTTTGGTTTTAGCCTTAACTCAACTAGGCGTGCTATCTTCAGTCAATAGACTAGACAAACGGCAGCTAGCTGTCATCGCTTGTCTCCCGCAAGTTCTTCCGGATAATCGCGCAAAGTCCGAAACAGAATGAGACCTCTACGAAATCGCCACGCCGCTATTGTGTTCACGCTGGTTTTGTCCGTCGTAGTTGTCGCCTGCCGGCCGGCCAGCAAGCTACCGTCGAAACCTTCCAATGAATACAACGAAGTTGTCCGGGCGTTCTACACTGGTCTGGCTGCATTGCAAGTGGGTCACGATGTTCAGGCCGACAGCAAACTTGCGCAGGTCACGCAACTTGCTCCCACTGAGCCCGCGGGCTGGGCCAACTGGGGTCTCCTGTCGCTCCGCCAGCAGAACTTCGATACCGCGGCGGAACGACTTGAGCGGGCGCGTTCACTCGCCCCGGAAGACGATCAAATCCATTACCTTCTGGGGCTGCTGGAAAGCAGTCGCGGCAGAACGGCCGAGGCCATTGCGGCGCTCCGCAAAGCAGTTGAACTGAACCCCAGGAACTTACTGGCGCTGTATAAGCTCGCCGAGGAGGTTGAGCGCCAGGGTGATGAGAACGGCCTCGCCGAATTTCAGCAATTGATACAACAGATACTCTCCGTACAACCTGACAATCTGGCGGCGCTACTCGAACTGAGTCGTGCTGCTGCGAAACGCGGTGATGCCGCCACGCTGAAGTCGGCAGTGACAAAGATTGCTGCACGTTCATCCACCTGGCCAGCGGAGGTGCAGCAGCAAGTCATTGCCGTCGAGGCAGCTGCGGATGGACCCGATCCGCGCGCCGCCGCGACGCGAACGACGTTTTTGCGGAACGTGCTTATGCGAGTTCCCGAATACCGGCGCAGTCTTGCCGCCATCAAGCCTGCTCCCGGAGAAGAGGCTGTGCCCTTCACTCACTTTCTACGGTTGGAGTCGCCTGTTTTCCGTCCCGCTGCTGCAGATATGGCCGTTTCATTTAGTCCCGAACCTGTCGCCAACCTGGAAGGTGATAAGTGGAATTGGATTGGCGCTATTTCTCTGGGCAGCGCCGGCGCGCCTGTAGTCGCCACGGCGAACGGAAAAGACGTGCGGATATCGAGTGGTGCCAGGCTCCCGTTCCCTGGTGGACCAGCCGGCATTCCTCCTTTGCCCGACGGTATTCTGCCGGTCGACTTCTCTTATGATTTCAAAACCGACCTGGTGTTGACCGGCGCAGGCGGTGTGCGTCTGTTCCGCCAGGGCGATCCGAAATCATTTAGCGATGTGACCGCACAAACAAAGCTCCCGGCGCCAGTCCTAAACGGGATCTATGTGGGCGCCTGGGCGGCTGACATTGAAGCGGACGGCGATCTGGATATTGTTATGGGAAGCAAAGACGGCGTACCGCTGGTTCTGCGCAACAATGGTGACGATACCTTCCTCGACATCCGTCCGTTCGAGGGAGTTTCCGGATTGCAGGGATTTGCCTGGGCCGATCTGGACGGGGACGGCGATCCCGATGCTGCGCAAATTGACGGTGCAGGCAAACTCCACGTTTTTAGCAATGAACGACAGGGTCAATTTCGCGAGCGCCAGCTGCCTTCAAATTTGCCGCCGGTGCGGACCCTAAACGTAGATGACATCAACAATGACGGTGTCCTGGACCTGCTCGCCGTGCGGGCTGACAGTATCGTCACGCGGATTTCCGATAAGGATGAAGGTCAAGAGTGGGAGTCGGCCGAGGTTGCCAGACTTAAGAACGCGCCGAACTATCTCGAAGGCACCTTTCGCCTGCGAGTGGCAGACCTCGACAACAATGGCGGAAATGATCTGTTGTTAGCTTCGTCAAGCGCCACACCGGCGGCAGGAAACATAGCTGGCGGACTCGTTTGGTTAAAAGATGAGCAGAATAGTTTCAAAGAGCTCAACGAAACCGTCGGCCCACCAATGGTCTTTGACGCCGCCGATCTGAACAGCGACGGCAGACTCGATCTAGTGGGTCTTTCGGCTGACGGTAAACCCGTCCAGGCAATCAATCACGGATCGAAGAACTATCACTGGCAAGTGGTGCGGCCGCGCGCAGTGCAGGCAGTCGGCGACCAGCGCATTAACCCTTTCGGCGTGGGCGGTGAAATGGAGATCCGCTCTGGCCTACTGGTGCAGAAGCAACCAATCACCGGCCCGCTGCTTCATTTTGGTTTGGGCGAACAAACGAGCGCGGATGTCGTGCGCGTCGTATGGCCTAACGGGACTGTGCGTGCGGAGTTTGATGTGAAGGCTGATCAGGAGATCGTGACGGAGCAGCGCCTGAAAGCCTCCTGTCCGTTCCTGTTTGCTTATAATGGAACGCAGATGGAGTTTGTGAAGGACGCGGTCCCCTGGGGTTCCGCGATTGGCTTGCGTATCAACACACTAGGTTCCGCGAAGATTGCTGCCACGGGAGAATGGTACAAGATCCGGCGCGATCAGCTCGTGCCACACGACGGATACTATGACATACGCGTGACGGCAGAACTGTGGGAGGTCTACTACTACGATTACATCGCGCTCATGCCGGTTGACCACCCCGAAGGCACGGAGATCTTTGTCGATGAACGTTTCGTGGTTCCCCCGTTGACGCTTGGACTCACCACTGTAGCAACGCCGCAGAAGCCCGCGCGCGCAATCGACGACAACGGCCAAGACGTCACGGACATAGTAAGCACGCTGGACGGGAGAGCGCTGGATACCTTTGGGCGGGGCCAGTACCAGGGACTGACACGCGACCACTATCTGGAAGTGGATCTCGGCGAGGATGCACCGAAGAGTGGTCCACTGTATTTGATCGCACACGGTTCGATCCACGACACCGAGTCGTCAGTTAACGTCGCCATCACGCAGGGCAAACGTTGGCAAGCTAAGAGTTTGAGCCTCGAGGTGCCTGACGGTCACGGTGGTTGGATCGTCGCGCAATCTAACCTGGGCTTTCCGGCGGGCCGCAAAAAGACAATTCTCTTCAATCTCACGAACGTGTTTCGCGAGAATACGGCGCGCCGGGTACGCGTTCGTACAAATCTGGAGATCTATTGGGATAAAATTGAGTGGGCACAGGGTCTGCCCGATGCGCCGCTGAAGATGCAAAGGTTAACTCCTAACAAGGTCGACCTCCACTATCGCGGCTATTCGGTGATCAACCGACCAGACGCTGGCGCGCCCGAGATTCCAGACTACAACACGCTTTCGAGCAGCAAGCAGGTCTGGCGCGATTTGATCGGATATTACACACGCCTCGGTGAGGTTGGTGAACTCTTGCGCGGCATCGATGATCGCTACGTGATTATGGCTTCCGGAGATGAAATGTCGCTCCGCTTTCCTGAACAACCACCGCCGCCGGCCGGTTGGGTCCGTGACTACGTGATTATCGGAGATGGCTGGATCAAAGACGGCGACTATAATTCGACGTTCTCAAAGACCGTGCTGCCTTTGCCCTATCACGCCAAGCGGGAATACGTCACACCGCCAGGCCGGCTGGAGGACGAGTGGGTCTATCGGCGTTACCCGGAAGACTGGCAGAACTACCACACGCGCTATATAACGCCTTCGGTTTTTCGGAATGCTTTGCGATAGTCAGTTGTCAGTGGTCAGTGGTCAGTTGTTAGTGCTTGGTACTTAGTGCTTGGTACTTGGTACTTTGTACTTAGTGCTTTGTGCTTTGCACTTCTCATAGGCAAATTGGTGCTTCGGTGCAGGGGGGTAGTCCCAATTACACATCCAAGTACAAAGCACAAAGAACTAAGTACAAAAACATGAAATTACAAACTGCAACTGAAAACTGACTACTGACAACTGACCACCAAGATGAAGCCCGCACGTATCCTGCTGATAATCTGTTTCGTCGCACTGTTGGCGGCGCCTATCGTCATCAAGCGCCTTTCAGCGCGGCGTCAAGCGTCCACGGCGGCTAAACTCGATGCGAACACAGCCCTTAGCCGTTACGGCGTTCACTTCGATGAAGTCGCTCGGGCTTCCGGAGTCAACTTCATTCATCAGGCTCCAACCCTGGATCAACGGTTGGATCACATTATGCCCCAGGTCGCTTCGATGGGTGCGGCTGTTTCCGTTGTTGATTTTGACCGCGATGGCTGGGCAGATTTCTATGTCACTAACAGCGGCGAAGGCAGCAAAAACTGTCTCTACCGAAACATGGCCAACGGATCGTTCAGCGATGTGGCCCCACAGATGGGCGTGGCTGATGTAAACCAGGCAAGTACCGGAGTGTCGATGGGCGCGGTCTGGGGCGACTACGACAACGACGGCTACGAAGATCTGTTTCTTTACAAATGGGGCCGGCCCGAACTCTTTCACAACGACGCGGGTCGCGCCTTCACTCCGGTTACGGCGAAGGCCGGGCTGCCAGCATGGGTGAACGCAAACACAGCGCTGTGGTTTGACTACGACAGTGATGGGCGTCTAGATCTCTTCCTGGGTGGCTATTACGCCGAAGACGTCGATCTTTGGCATCTGAAGACGACGAAGATGATGCCCGAAAGTTTCGAGTACGCCAGGAACGGTGGCCGCAAGTATCTTTTTCGTAATTTGGGTGACGGTACATTTGAAGAGGTCAGCGGCAAGGCTGGCATTGATACTCGACGCTGGGCACTGGCAGCGACCGCCGCCGACTTGCGCGGCACAGGTCATCCCGATCTCTTCATTGCGAACGACTATGGGATCTCGGAACTCTACTTCAATGACGGCAAGCAGTTTCGGGAGGTTGGTAAACAGACAGGTGTCGGCTTTTCTCCCAAAAGCGGGATGAATGCCACAGTGGGTGACGTTCTCAATCATGGCCGGTACTCGATCTACGTCTCAAACATTTCAGAAGAAGGCGTGCTGATTCAGGGTAATAACCTTTGGGTGCCGAAGGAGAGTACCTCCGGAGATTCCCTCAAATACGACAATCTCGCGCGCGACATGGACGTCGAGATTGGTGGCTGGAGCTTCGGCGCTCAGTTTGGCGACCTCAACAACGACGGCAACCAGGATCTCTACCTGGTAAATGGCTACGTCTCCGCCGATCGCGAAAAAAACTATTGGTACGACTTCTCAAAGATCGCCGGCGGCAATTCCACGATCATTTCCGACGCCGCTCACTGGCCCGCGACGGAAGGACGCAGCTTATCCGGCTACCAGCAGAAACGCGTTTGGCTTAATGACGGGTCGGGTAAGTTTGCAAACGTGGCGATGGCCGTGGGAGCAACCGATAATTTCGACGGCCGTTCCGTTGCCTTAGTTGATTTGTGGAACCGCGGAGTCCTGGACGTTATTGTCGCCAATCAAAAAGGGCCGTTGCTCATCTACAAGAACACCGCTGCTCCAGAGAACGCCTGGATCGACTTCGAACTCGAAGGCAGCGCCAGCAATCGCAGTGCGATCGGGTCCGAAGTGAAGTTGTTTTGGAACGGCCGGCAACAGGTTCAACAGGTCTCAGGCGGCAGTGGCTTCTGCGCGCAGAATCAGCGCCGGCTGCATTTTGGACTCGGCAAGAATGCCCAAGTTGAGAAGGCCGAAGTTCGCTGGCCTTCGGGAAAAACCCAAACCATTGACAAGCCCACGACTGGTCAAATTCACAAGATCAGGGAACCCGCATGAGTCAGTCGACGAGCGAACCAGCGATCACACCAGCCGTGGAAGTGGCGAAACGGAAGAGGTTTCATTTCGATAACCGCTACGTTGCTCCGCTCTTTATTACCTGTATCCTGCTGGTTGGACACCTTTCATACGGCATCCTCGAGAGTTACGAGCGGACGGTACTGGCGATCGTCGCGGCCCTGGTCACAGAGTTATTGCTGGGCCGAATCTTCTATGGCAAATGGCTGAATTTGGCCAGCGCATATATCACTGGTATCAGTGTCGGTATTCTTGTTCGTTCGCCGGCATTCTGGCCCTACGCGCTGTGCAGCGTGATTTCGATAATGTCGAAATATGTGTTGCGCGTGAAGGGCCGCCACCTCTGGAACCCTTCGAATTTCGGCATTTGCGTCCTGCTGTTTTTGGTGCCGGAAACGGTAGCTAGTTTGAGCATCCAATGGGGCAACTATATTTGGCCCCTGCTGGTTATCTGGATTTTGGGCTCGATAATTATTTGGCGCGCTCGACGTTTTCACATCAGCGCGACGTACGTTGTTTCGTTTTTCGCCCTGGCGTTTCTGCGCAGCTACATCACTGGCCATCCCTGGCAGTCGGAAATAGCGCCGATAACCGGACCCATGTATCAGCTCTTTGTGTTTTTCATGATTACCGATCCCAAGACCACGGTGAAATCGAAAAAGTGGCAGTGTGTCGTGGTGTTCTGTGTGGCGTTGGCGGAGATGCTATTGCGGCTCAACCAGGTGGTCTATGCGCCGCTGTATGCGCTGTTCCTGGTTGGACCAACTGCCATGCTGATCGAGATGTGGTTGGAGTCGCGGCGGAAACCTGCGGTAGGCAACGCGTGAGTACGAAAACGAAGCCACAGATAAGCTCAGCGCAGTTTTACGCAAAGACGCAAAGGAGCAAAGACGCAAAGCCCTTTCCGATTTGCTCTTTGCGTCTTTGCTCCTTTGCGTCTTTGCGTGAAACCTCAATTCAACAAAAGGAAACGCCAAGCCTGATGCACCGGAAGTTGATCATCTTCCATCTATTGCTCGTCGCCATACTCGTCTTGTCGGGATGCAAACAACAGACTGCGAGCGCGCCGGTAGAAACCGCTGCACCTGCCGCAGTCGTTACCGCGTCACCAACACCGAGTCCTACTCCACCGCGTCCGTCCGGACCCATTGAATACACAGACGTGAGCGCCGCAGCGGGCATTCGCTTCAAACACAACAGCGGAGCCTTTGGGAAGAAGTATCTGCCGGAAACAATGGGCAACGGTGGCGCCTTTCTCGATTACGACAATGACGGCTGGCAGGATATTTTGCTCATCAATTCAACAAGCTGGCCGGAACAAAAATCCGCCAGGACCTTACCGGCGCTATATCACAACAACAAAGACGGAACCTTCACCGATGTTACGCGCCAGGCCGGACTTGCCGTGGAAACATACGGCCTCGGCTGTGCCAGCGCTGACTATGACGATGACGGAAATGTCGACATCTACATCACCAGCGTGGGCGCCAACCATCTCTTCCGCAATTTAGGTAATGGCAAATTTGCTGACGTGACCAACAAAGCCGCGGTCGGCGATCCCGGTTTCTCAACCAGCGCGGCCTGGTTCGATTATGATAAGGACGGCAATCTCGATCTCTTCGTCTGCAACTACGTAGACTGGTCGATCGAAAAGGACCAGTACTGTTCGCTGGACGGTAAGAACAAATCGTACTGCACTCCCCAGGCTTACAAGGGCCAAAGCTCGACGCTTTACCGCAACAAAGGCAATGGCACCTTTGAAAATGTGACTCAGCGCGCCGGTCTCACCGATCCTACGAGCAAATCACTCGGGCTCGCCCTGTTGGATGATGACAACGATGGGTGGTTGGACCTTTTCGTAGCCAACGATACTGAGCCAAACAAGCTCTATCACAACAATGGCAACGGCACGTTCACCGACACGGCAGTCACCGCCGGCGTCGCCTTCAGCGAAGCCGGCACGGCCCGCGCCGGCATGGGCACCGATGCTGCAGACTACGACCAGATCGGGCGCCAGAGTTCGGTAATCGGCAATTTCACCAACGAGAGTATGTCGCTGTACCACAACGACGGCTCCGGACTGTTCACGGACGAAGCGGTGGCTGCGGGCATCGGCAAGATGTCGGCGCGGTCGCTGACCTTCGCCTGTTTTTTCTTCGACTATGATCTTGATGGACTGCTGGATATTTTCGCCGCTAATGGTCACGTCTCGGACGATATCAGCGTGGTACAACCCAACGTAAAGTATGCGCAACCTCCTCATCTTTTCCGGAACAAAGGTAAGAAGAAATTCGAAGAAGTGTCACCAAAGTTGGGCCGTGCTTTGCAGCGGGCGATCGTAGGCCGAGGCGCTGCCTACGGAGATTTCGACAACGATGGTGATTTAGATTTGCTGATTACCGCTAACAACGGACCTGCGCGGCTGTTGAGAAATGACAACGCCAACCAGAATGACTTGCTGCGCGTGAAATTGGTGGGGACCAAATCAAACCGCGATGGCATCGGGGCCAGAGTGTTGCTGAAAACGTCCAAGGGCGTTCGCCAGTTCGGGATGGTAAAAACCGGA
>JAMQPH010000607.1 GCA_023717605.1 Pyrinomonadaceae bacterium | reverse complement strand
TTTGACGATTCGACTATCGCGCGCCTCGCCGAGAGCTTCCAATTGCTGCTGCAGGGGATCGTCGACAACCCCGATCAAGAGCTGCTGAGCCTGCCGTTGCTTGGTGAGAGGGGAAAAGCAAATCTATTGACTGCCTGGAATCAGACGCACAGCCCCTACCCGTTAGATCGCTGCTTCCAGGAACTGTTTGAGGAACAAGTAGCAAACAATCCGGATGCTGTCGCGATTACTTTTATTGACCAGCGGGTAAGCTATCAAGAGTTGAACCGCCGGGCAAACAGAATAGCCCGGCAGTTAATCGCACGCGGCGTTGGTCCGGACTCAGTGGTGGCTCTGTATGCGGAGCGAAGTATCAATCTGTTGACCGCGATACTGGCTGTCTTCAAAGCTGGCGGCGGATATTTACCCCTCGATCCGGCCCACCCAACCGTGCGCCTCACCCAGGCGCTTGGTCAGAGTCGGACCGCGCTGGTCTTAGCCGCGCGTGAGCTGATGGCCGACCTCACACCGGCTATCGAATCTGTTCCTGATGCCGAGCGTCCGTCAGTTGCAGTAATCGAAGACTTGTTGAGCGCAGCAGAACCGGAGACGAACCTGCCGTTGCGGAGTGCGCCTGGCAATCTGAGTTATGTCATCTTCACGTCCGGGTCAACCGGAACACCGAAGGGCGCGATGCTTGAGCACCGCGGAATGCTCAACCATCTCTATGCCAAGTTAAAGGACCTCGAAATAGCCGCCTCTGACGTTGTGGCTGAGACAGCTTCGCAGTGTTTCGATATTTCTGTTTGGCAGTTCCTTGCCGCGCTGCTGGTTGGAGGTCGAACGCACATCGTCACAGATGAAGTAACGCACGACCCTGCGCAGCTGCTTGAGGAAATAGAGAAACAGGAAATCTCGATTGCCGAGACCGTGCCTTCGATGTTGAGGGCGATGATCGAAGCGATTAATTCGGGCGCAGTTCCAGCTCCCGAGTTCAAGGCTTTGCGCTGGATGTTGGTTACAGGCGAGGCGCTGCCGCCCGACCTTTGCCGCCTGTGGCTGGCGCTGTACCCCGAGATACCACTGCTTAACGCCTATGGTCCAACGGAGTGCTCGGATGATGTAACGCACTACATCATCAACGAGCCGCCGGCCGCTGACACTGTCCAGATGCCGATTGGACGAGCAATCTCAAATACCCGGATTTACGTACTGGATCGCGAAATGTGTCCCACGCCGATCGGTGTCCCGGGTGAGTTATTCGTGGGCGGCGACGGCGTTGGGCGGGGCTACCTCAACGAGACGGGACGAACGGCGGATGTTTTTGTTCCGGATCCATTCAGCGAATTGGGCAGCCGGTTATATCGCACTGGCGATCTGGCTCGTTATCTGGCCGACGGCCGGATTGAATATCTGGGCCGTATCGATCATCAAGTGAAGGTCCGCGGCTATCGCATTGAATTGGGTGAGATCGAAGTAACCTTGCGCACCCAGCCATCCATACATGAGGCAATCGTTATTCTGAGAGAGGACAGCCCGGGCGATCAACGCCTGGTCGCCTATTTGGTTGCCAGCCCCCCTGCTCCTTCGCTAAGCGAGTTGCGCAACTACGTTAAAGAGAGGCTGCCGGAATATATGGTTCCGGGGGCCTTCGTGATGCTTGATGAATTGCCCCTGACGTCCAACGGCAAGATTGACCGCAGCGCACTACCGTTGCCGGAGAGATCAGGATCCGCCGGCGGTGCTGACGAGGATCCCGAAGCGGAAGCAGCTCAGGCGTTGCGAACGCCTGTCGAGGAGCTGGTGGCGAGCATTTGGTGCCAGGTGCTGCATCGAGAGCGAGTGGGCGCGGAAGAGGACTTCTTCGAGCTTGGTGGACATTCGCTGTTGGCGACGCAAGTGATCTCCAGGGTGCGCGAGGCTTTTGCGGTCGAGGTGGCGTTACGGCGATTGTTCGAAGCGCCAACGGTCCGCGGTTTGGCCGCCAGCATTGAAGCGGCAATCAGCGGCGGCCGGAAGGCGGCCGGAGCGATCAAACCCGTGAAGCGGGATGCGGCCGTACCGCTTTCATTTGCCCAGCAGCGCTTGTGGTTTCTCGATCAGCTGGAACCGAGTAAATCGAGCTACAACATTCCCGCGGCGGTGCGGCTCAAAGGCCAGCTTGACCGCGAAGCGATGGCCCGCAGTCTGACGGAGATCGTCCGGCGCCATGAGGTGCTGCGTACCCGTTTCGTTGCTATCGATGGTCAACCATCGCAGATCGCGACGCCACCAGAGCCGGTTCTTTTGACGTTTGTCGATCTGAGTGACCTCTCCGCGGCAAGACGCGAGAGCGAAGCTTTACACCTGGCGCAAAGTGAAGCCCAGCGGCCATTCGATCTGGGCCAAAGTCCATTGTTGCGCGTAACGCTGGTGCGAATGAGTGACGATGAACATGTGCTGCTCTTAACTCGGCACCATATCATTACCGATGCCTGGTCGGGCGCCATTTTCCTTCGCGAGGTGGCCACCCTCTATGCAGCATTCTCACAGAACCAGCCTTCACCTCTCGCAGAGTTGCCGCTGCAGTATGCCGACTTTGCGATATGGCAACGACAGTGGCTGCAAGGCGAACTGCTGGAGAGGCAACTGGATTACTGGAGAAAGCAGCTGCAGCCTGCGCCGGCCCTGCTCGAGTTGCCCACAGATTACCCGCGGCCTCCGCTGCAGTCGTTTCGTGGCGCTGTTCATAGCTTCAACCTTTCTCCAAACGTGGCCCGGCAACTACGAGCGTTGAGCCGGCGTGAAGGGGCGACTCTATTTATGACGTTGCTGGCGGCATTCAAGCTACTGCTCTGGCGGTACACCGGCCAACAGCAGATTGTTGTCGGGACTCCGATAGCGAACCGCAACACTGTAGAGGTCGAGGGCCTGATAGGGTTTTTTGCAAACACTCTGGCATTGCGAACCGAGGTTAATGGCGAGCTCGACTTCACGGAGTTGCTGCGTCGAGTTAGAGAAACAGCGCTGGGGGCATACGCTCATCAGGACGTTCCTTTCGAAATGCTTGTCGAAGTGCTGCAACCGGAGCGCAATCTCAGCCACAATCCGATCTTTCAGGTGCTGTTTAGCCTGCAGAACAATCAGGGAGAGCCGATCAAGCTGGAAGGCCTCGAGATGGAGCCATTGGCCATCACTGGCCAGACGTCGAAATTTGATCTGTCGCTGATGATGAGCGAGATCGGGGAAGATCTCAGCGCCAGTTTCGAATACAACATCGATCTATTTGAGCCGGCAACCATTGAGCGATTATCCAGCCACTTTGGCGCCCTGCTGGAAAGTGTCGTCAGTGGTCCTGAGCAACAACTGTCCGCTTTGCAGATGTTAAGCAACGCAGAGCTTGACCAGTTGCTGGTCGAGTGGAACAGCACCGAGCGCCCTTATCCGAATACGCAGTGCATTCATGAGTTGTTTGAGGTGCAGGTCGCCCGCACTCCGGACGCTGTGGCCATTATTTTCCAGGATCAATCGATGACCTATCGTGAATTAAGCGCCCGGGCTAACCAACTGGCCCACCGTCTACAAGCGATGGGAGTTGGGCCAGACAGCCTGGTGGGAATCTGTCTCGAGCGGTCACTGGAGATGGTGGTGGGGTTGCTGGGAATCTTAAAAGCGGGCGGTGCCTATGTGCCTCTTGATCCGCGGTATCCTTCTGAGCGACTTTCATTCATGGTCGAAGATGCGCAGGCCGAGGTGATCGTAACGCATGAGCGACTCGCGGAAACACTTCCGTCCCTTGAAGCGAGGATGATCTATTTGGATCGGGATCGAAGTCTGTTGGAGCAAGAAAGTGAGCTTTCGGTTGCGAGCGTTGTACGGCCGGAGCACTTGGCGTATGTCATCTACACTTCGGGTTCGACGGGCCGTCCCAAGGGAGTTCAAATCTCACACTCGGCAGTCATCAACCTGTTGACATCGATGAGCCAACAGCCTGGATTGAACCAGGACGATACGCTGCTGGGGGTAACAACTCTCTCCTTTGATATTGCCGCGTTGGAAATCTACCTACCGCTAATCAGCGGCGCGCGCCTCGTGTTGGCGAGCCAGGAGGTCGCTGCTGATGGGGCGCAATTGACGCGGCAGTTGGCGGCATCAGGCGCCACGGTGTTGCAAGCAACGCCAGCAACCTGGCGGATGCTGATCGATGCCGGTTGGCAGCCGAACAAGCAGTTGAAAGCACTGTGTGGCGGAGAAGCCATCGGGCCAGAGCTGGCGACCGCGTTGGTCGCGAGAACGGGCGAGGCTTGGAACGTCTATGGACCAACCGAGACCACCATCTGGTCCACAACAACTCCAATTGAACAATCAGATCAACGCGTGACGATTGGTCGGCCCATTGCCAACACAGAAATTTATCTGCTTGATGAGCTGTTGGCGCCGGTCAGCATCGGAATACCGAGCGAATTGTATATTGGTGGCGCTGGGCTGAGTCGTGGTTATTTGAAGCGTCCCGAGCTAACTGCTGAAAAATTTGTGCCGCATCCTTTTAGTTCTACCGGCGGCGCGCGGCTGTATCGCACGGGCGATCTGGCCCGCTACCTAAGCGATGGACGAATCGAGTATCTCGGCCGCATCGATCATCAAGTGAAGTTGCGCGGTTACCGTATAGAGCTGGGCGAGATCGAAGCTGCCCTGAGTACACACACTTGTGTTCGCGAAGCAGCTGTGATTCTCAGGGAAGACATTCCAGGCGATAAGCGGCTGGTTGCATATCTGGTTACAAATGACCCTGTTCCATCTACCGCCGAATTACGCAGTCACTTGAAAGATAGGCTGCCCGAATACATGGTCCCGTCCACCTTTGTGCTGTTGGATGCGTTGCCCTTGACGCCCAACGGCAAACTTGATCGCCGCGCGTTGCCCATCCCTGATGGCGGTAGCCTCGACACTGGCGCCGCTCATCTAGCTCGGACGCCTATCGAGGAAGTGGTGTCCGGCATCTGGAGCCAGGTATTGGGCCGGGAGCAAGTCGGCGTTACCGAGAACTTCTTTGAGTTGGGCGGTCATTCGCTGTTGGCGACCCAAGTGATGTCACGTGTAAGAGAGGCTTTTGGAGTAGAGGTAGCGTTACGAAGATTATTCGAAGAGCCGACCGTGCGCGGGCTCGCAGCTAGCATTGAGCAGGGAATCGGCAACGGCTCGAAGTCGGCCGCCGCGATAACGGCGACTAACCGAAGTGAGCGCCTACCACTTTCATTCGCCCAACAACGCCTTTGGGAAAGGGATCGTGCAAACCCCGGAAGTGCCGCCGATAATACTCCTCTTGCCTTTCGCCAATCCGGACCACTTGACCTCAATACTCTTGAGGAATCCTTTGGCGAGATCGTAAGGCGGCACGAAGTATTGCGCACAACGTTCGCCGAGGTTGATGGCCAAACAGTCCAAGTCGTTCATCCGGCAGGTTCCTTCAATCTATCTCTCATTGATTTGTCCCATTATCCGTCTTCAGAGAGAGAGAAAGAGGCGCTGCGGATTGCGAACCAGGAAGGGTGGGAGGCTTTTGATCTCTCCCGGGGACCGCTCTTCAAGGTTAAGGTTATTCGACTAGACGCGGACGAGCACGTGATTCTGTTACTGATGCACCACCTGGTGATCGATCCGTGGTCCCTGGGCATCTTGCTTCGCGAATTGGCAGTGCTTTATGACGCTTTCTCCAATCGTCAGCAGTCGCCACTTCCAGACTTGTTGATCCAGTATGCAGATTACGCAGCCTGGCAGAGAGAATGGCTTCAAGGCGACACCCTTGACCAGCTTCTTTCTTATTGGAATAAGAAGCTTCAAGGCCCGCTCCCGATTTTGGAGTTACCAACCGACCGACCACGTCCGGCCATACCAAGTCACCGGGGACAGACCTACACATTCAAGCTCTCTCCAGAATTGGGCCGGGCGATTAAAGTCCTCAGTCGCCGTGAGGGTGTCACTCCTTATATGACTTTGCTGACAGCGTTCAAGGCGATGCTGCATTACCTGACGGGACAAGACGACATTCTGGTGGCTTCGCCGCTCGCCAACCGGCAGCAATTGGAGATCGAAGGGTTGATCGGATTCTTCGCCAGTACGGTAGCCCTGCGAACAGACTTATCTGGCGATCCAACCTGGCGCCAGTTGCTAGCGCGCGTTCGTGATACAGCCCTGGGTGCATATGCGCATCAAGGATTGCCTTTGGAGATTTTACTGACATCTCGCGAAGCGGAACGCGCCTCGCACGCGTCACTCGAAACAGAGCCTGCGTCTGACCGGAGCCCACTAACCCCGGTAAGTTTTACGCTGATGACGGCGGCCGTGACCGATCAGCAGATGGTATCCCTCAACCCTCAACCGCTTGATCTAGAGGTCTCACACGCAGGGTCCGATTTGGCTCTACGACTATGGGAGCTGGCCGACGGTTTCCACGGCCATGTGCTCTATGCAACCGATCTCTTCGATGAAGACACGATTGCGCAAATTGTCCGCAGTTATCAACAGACCCTCCAGGCACTCACTGCTGATTTGGACGAGCCGATCAAAAAGCGACCCGCGATCTCTCCCCTCGAGACCGTTGCCTCGACGTTCTCCACAGCGTCTCCACTGGAATGTAGGTTTTAAGCTGGATGGTTCCCATTCGACTGGCATTTCTTCCTTTCCTCGCTTTTATGACCTGCAGAATAGTTAATACTAGACATCTGGTTAGGAAGTGTTCACTGAAGGACACACTAGTCTCGCGAGAATTCCTGACTGACCGCGTGAATTCTCATGAAAGAAGCACTTCGGAGGCTGGCATGACCATTGCAGAAGCAAACTGTCAAATGGTGAGTGTTTCATAAGATCAATGACCGAAGGCGTAAATCATCAGAGGGAATCCACTTATTTAAAGAGAGCGTTATGAAAATTATTGTTGAGCAAGTCACCACGAAGGCCGATCGGGCCGCGGTAGCCAGAATTCGCCAACAAGTGTTTGAGCGTGAGATGGGATTGGCGGTGAAGCCATTGTCCGAGTTCGACGGGGGTTCGCACCTGCTGGCGAGGATTGACCCCAATCGTTACCCCGTCGGAGCCTTGAGCGTGATCGATACAAGCGGCGAACACGACCTGCACAAGAGCTTCGAACTAGGCTTCGGCCGCCAGTTCCGCGTTGCTCGCTTTACCCACTTGGCAGTACTGGCGCCTTACCGTCGGATGAACATCCCCTTGATGATGATGCTTAACGCGTTTCAGGAAGTAATTGGGCCAGGTGGCTTCGATTACACTTGGTTACTATTCGATACCCAGCGCGTGGCATCTTCCGCCTTGGTAAACCTGCTTGGCTTCATTCCGACTAGAAATGGTTTCTCTTCTGAGTATGGGAATCGTAGCGCGCTGGTAAGAAACGAAAAAGCTGCTCGTACGCTCAATGCTACTCGGCAAGCCGAACAGTATCTGGAGCAGTCGCGCCGTCTCAGGCTGCTCGCCGAACCAACAACTCAGTCCCCCTTCGCGGTTAGCGCCTAATGCAAACACAGATAGATCAACCCCAGAGAGAGCTGCAGGATGATCTGCGCGTCCTGCGCATCAATCGCCGGAGTGTCAAACCGAAAAAGCGCGTGCTACCGGGGCGAATCATCGTTCCGTCACTTGCCCTGGCGTCAATCATTGCTGCGGGCTGGCTAGCAGTGCGTTTCGATGTAGTCTCAAAACTGGGGCTGAACACGAAAACGGTGCGAGTGACGACAGCAACACGGCCGCAGTTGGGCCAGTCGGGTACTCAGCCTTTGCTTTCCGCGGGTGGTTACGTGATTGCTCGCACCCAGGTCGAGGTCGGGTCGAAGACGATCGGTCGCGTGGTCTCGCTGGAATCAAATGGCGGTGATTTTGTTCGCCAGGGCCAGATCGTCGCGAGGTTGGATGATTCCGAGATCCAGGCTCAGTTGCGTCAGGGGCAAGCAAACCTCGCGGCCGCCAACGCGCGTCTGGCTGAATTGCTGGCCGGTTCGCGTCCGCAGGAAATTAATCGGGCCAGCTTTGACACGGACCGCCTCGCAGCTGACATGAAGAATGCAGAGCGCGCCTATCAACGGTCGACGGAACTTGCCCGGGCAGGAGTCATTGCGCAACAGGAGTTGGAAGACAGCCGTGCGCGTTACGAGATGGCAGTTGCGGCGCATAGCTCCGCCGACGAGAGTCTTAAGCTGACGCGCGTTGGAGCGCGTCTTGAAGAGATCCAGGGGGCGCGCGCCGAGGTAAGCAAGGCTGAAGCGGAACTGTCCATTGTGCAAGCGCAAGCTGAAAACACTTTAATTCGCGCGCCAATTAGCGGCACTGTGCTTGAGCGATATGTCGAGGTGGGAGAGATGGTGACCACCGGGTTCACTTCCGACCGCGGCGCAAAACAGGCTCTCTTAACCATCGCCGACTTGAAAGACTTGCAGGTGGAGATGGACGTTAGCGAGGCGGATATCGCGAAGGTGCAACTGCAACAACCGGTCAGGGTCGTGCCCGACGCTTACGCGGACCACAGCTATGAAGGAGTGGTCGATTACGTGGGTTCCGCTGCGGATCGGCAGAAGGCAACAGTCAGGGTAAAAGTGAGGGTCTTTGGACCAGATCAGTTCCTGCGGCCGAACCTGGGAGCCAAAGTTACGTTTTATCCCCGGAATACAGAAATGCCTCGTGAAACTGAAACGGCTCTCCGCATCCCTAAAGCGGCGCTTTTCACTCGAGATGGACAGGCCAGCGTTTTCGTGGCGAAGGATCAGAAGGCAGTCGTTCAAAGGGTGACTGTCGGTCGGGAAGTGGATGGCGAGGTGGAAATCCTCGAGGGCCTATCGGAAGGTGAGAGTGTAATCATCGATTCCGGCATCAGCGAAGGGGAAAAGATAACGATTCAATCGTGAAAGCAGTGGCAGTAAGAATTTCTCGGCATACTCAAACCCAGGAGGAGATGAAGTGAGTACCAATGTAGTGGAGATCAGAAATCTGTCGCGCACTTTTCAGCGCGGTAGTCAGCAGGTGGTGGCACTGGACGAGACGAATCTAGATATTCCGGAAGCAGACTTTCTCGCTTTGATGGGGCCCTCAGGTTCCGGAAAGTCGACCTTACTTAATATCATTGCCGGCATCGACAAACCGACTGCCGGAACGATCAGCGTCGGCGACGTTGAGATTGGTGGCCTGACCGAAGACGAGCTTACCGAGTGGCGCAATCACAACGTTGGCTTTATTTTCCAAACCTTCAATTTGATTCCTGTACTGAACGCCCGTGAAAACGTTGAGTTGCCTTTGCTGCTGACCGATCTTTCCAGTAAGGAAAGGCGTGAACACTCGCTCACCGCTCTGAGACTGGTTGGCCTGGGCGATCGCACGGATCACTATCCTTCACAACTCTCCGGCGGCCAGGAGCAACGTGTGGCAATCGCTCGCGCCATCGTTACCGATCCCAAAATCATTCTCGCCGACGAACCGACCGGTGATTTGGACGGACGTTCAGCTGAAGAAATCCTCAACCTTTTGTTACTGCTTAATCAGGAGTCGAACAAAACCATCGTGATGGTGACTCACGATCCGCGCGCAGCAAGCTTCGCGAAGCGTGAAAGGCATTTGGAAAAAGGCGTGTTACTGCCCCCGGGAATTAAATTCGGCAGCGAGGTAACGGCATGACTCTTAGTGGCTTCGTCTGGAAAAGCGGAATGCGCAATAAGCGACGCACCATCCTCACGATGATTTGTGTGGCACTCACCCTGTTTGTGTTATCGACGCTGGTTACATTTGTTAACGAGCTCGATCGCCGTCTGGATGAGACCAGCACGCATCGCCTGGTGACTCACAATGCCGTAGTTTGGATTTATCCCATACCAGAGCGTTATCGCGCTCAGATTGAAAAAGTGCCGGGCGTGGCAGCTGTTACTCCGCTCACTTTTTACGGAGGCACCTATATCGACAGATCTCATACGGACTTTGCGCAATTCTCCTGCGATGCTCGGAGCCTGTTCGATGTCTTTCCCGAGCTTAGTATTTCAGCCGAGGAAAAGCAGGCCTTCATTCAAGATCCTGCCGGGGCAGTCGTGGGCCGTAGCAAAGCAGACAAGCATCGCTGGAAGATCGGAGATCGGATCAGCCTCCAGGGCTCGATCATGCCGGTTGATATCAACCTGACGATCCGGGGTATATTTTCTGGCACGGACCAGGATGAAGCCAACGTCTATTTTCACCATAGTTATTTGGACGACGTAGTGGAAGCTGAACGTGGTATCAAGGGCGGGCTGGGCGAGGTGCTGACCTACTATACCAGGGCGACTTCCGCCGAGATCGTACCGCGCGTCAGCAGGGATATTGACGCGCTTTTTCAGAATACCGACAAACCAACCCGCACTGAGACCGAGAAAGCGTTTCAAATGAGCTTCGTCTCGCTGCTGGGTAACATCAAGCACTTGATCGCCATCATTAGTAGTCTGCTTCTCTTCACGATCCTGTTAGTGACGGCCAACACTATGGCCATGAGCGTGCGTGAACGAACGCGGGAAATCGCAGTGCTTAAGTCATTAGGGTTTCGGCGGCGAAAGGTGCTTTTGCTACTGATGTCTGAGGGCATCCTAATCACCCTAGCCGGAGGGCTCGTAGGGTGTCTGGCGTCGGCGGCGTTGTTTGGGATGGTAGATCTCGCATCTTTCACCCAGGGCCGTTTCCAACACCTCGATGTTTCCTGGGGCATCATCGCCTTTGGCCTTTTGGTGGCCGCTACGGTTGGCCTGGTGAGTACTGGTATTCCCTCTTATCGAGCCACCAACATAACGGTTGCGGCCGGACTCCGCCGTGTTGGATGACCACAGCCAGAGCGTCACGCTTGCTTAGACAAGCCTGGAACTTCTACAAACGGGGCTTAAGGAAAAGAAAATGGCCATTCCGCTCAAATATAATTTCGGGAGCATGCTTATCCGCAAGGTGAGCACAATCATGACCGCGCTCAGCATCGCGCTGGTTGTATTTATTTTTGTCAGCGTAATGGCGCTGGCCGGCGGACTGGAAACGGCTTTGGTTTCCTCAGGGGAGCCGCAAAACCTGCTGGTGCTGCGTCGTGGTTCGGGCTCTGAACTGAGTAGCGGCGTGCCTCGCAGCGCGTTGCAGGTGATTAAATATTTGCCTGGCATCGAGGCCAACTCCAGCGGCGAACCACTCGTCTCGGCTGAGGTTTTTGCCATCATCAACCTGCCCAAAACAGCAGATGGTAAGATTGCCAACATCGCGATTCGCGGTGCTTCGCCCGCCGGAATGAACTTGCGCCCACGGATGCGAATGCTTGAGGGCAGGATCTTTCAGCCGGGTCTGCGTGAAGTGATTGTCAGCCGCACGATAAGTCAGAGATTTCCGGCAGCGGCGCTCGGCAACACGTTGCGATTGGGGAAGGCAGATTGGAAGGTAGTAGGTGTTTTCGAAGCCGGCAATACTTCTTTTGACTCCGAGATATGGGCAGACGTTAACCAGGTGGCCGACGATTTCAACTATCAATCCTATTCCTCGGTGCTCCTGAGAGCTAACGACGAAGCGGCCCTGGGAAATATCCGCCAACGTATCGAAGCGGATCGCAGCTACAATCTGATGGCCCAGCGCGAAAGTGAGTTTTATGAAAAGCAGACCTGGGCTGCAGCCCCGATCAAGTTGCTGGGCATGTTCATCGCAGTGGTCATGGGCGTCGGGGCTTGCTTTGCCGCGATGAATACGATGTACTCGGCCGTTTCGTATCGGACCAAAGAGATTGCCACATTGCGCGTGTTGGGTTTCAAAAGACGTAGTATTCTGTTCTCCTTCTTAATGGAATCAATGTTGGTGGCATTGACGGGTGGGATCCTCGGCTGCCTGCTTACTCTGCCAATCAACCGGATTACTACAGGCACAACTAACCTGCAGACTTTCAGTGAGCTGGCGTTTGCCTTCCGTACTTCACCGCTACTATTGGCGGTAGGGATTAGCTTTGCAACACTGATTGGCCTGTTGGGTGGTTATTTCCCGGCGCGCCAAGCTAGTCGGCAACCTCCCGCTGCGGCTTTGAGAAAAAGCTGAGCGGAGCTTTAAGACTGTCCTTACTCTCAGTGACATCCGTTGATTTCAAACCACTTCGGCGATTGGGTAGACGGCCCTGAAAAGGCCACCCTATTTCGTTGTGACAGATTGTGGCAGGAATAGATAGAAAACCGCTGTAGCTGGATGGCACCAAACGTCACTTGATGTAAAAAGGCTTGATTTTGCTCGTGGCTGCATCTCGATTCAAAATCAATTAGTTACATTTACGCATCCCGCTTGATTGGGGTGCGTGAGGTCCCGAGTTCGAATCTCGGCGTCCCGACCATTTGCAGGGCTTCCAATTGGAAGCCCTGATTGCTTTAACAAGAGGACTGTTTAGTGGGGCAGTTTTTTCTGATTAGTCCTGCTACGCCAGAGCAACGCGGCCCCGGCCGTAAAAAACAGTGCGGTCACCAGCGCGTAACTGATGCCTGGCTCTCGTAGTCCTGTAGCTCGTAGACTGATCTCGTGAAGTACGTTAATGATCCCTAAGAGAATCAGACAGTAGCCGGCCAGCTTAGATACCTTCACTTGATTTCTCCTTCTCAGTGGTCTGTGGCGTCTCACGCTTAGACGCCTGTTCGAGGGAGAAGTTCCCTCGGAGTTGGTCGTTCTGCTAAGTTAGCCCTCCTCCTTAAGATCCACGATCACGATTTCTGAAGTCAGGGTTTTATGGACGGGGCACTTGTGCGCAATCTCTTGCAAACGCACCCGTTGCTCATCGCTCAAATTACCTGCGAAAGACACTGCGCGCTCGATCCGATGGACGAAGCCGTCCTGGGAGCGTTCACACTCCTCGCAGTCTTTGGCGTGGATTCTTTGCTGGCGAAGTCGCACAGTTACCCGCTCGAGCGGCCACCCCTTTCGTCGAGCGTAGAGCATTGTGGTCATCGAAATACAACTGCCCAGCGCGCCCAATAACAAGGTGTAAGGATCTGGACCGGCATCTTCACCCCCGGCTTCTCTGGGCTCGTCCGTGATAAAGGTGTGATCGCCATAGCGCACTTCGTTCTGAAGATTAGCCTGGGACGTTACAGTGACATCACTCATTGAGGAGACTCCTTCTGCTGATATACTGCGCCCGTGGAGTATCAAAATTATCCGCCACCAGAGATTACTTTTTGAAAGGTAACATTGTAGGGGCGGCACTCCGTGGCCGCCAGTCGTTTGCGCAATTCACTTCTTTCGTGATCACCCTGTTTCTGCGACGCAAGGGTGTCCACACGGAGGAACACCCCTACAATTGCGGCGCCGTCTTGAGCTTTAGTCATGTCTCTATCCCCTTTTCACCTTGAGTCCTTGCTAGCTCCCGTTACTCTGAATGAGTTCTTCTCGGATTACTGGGAGGAAGCCCCACTAGTAGTTTCGCATGATGAGCCTGGCCGCTACCGAGCGCTGCTCGAAATCTCCGACATCGACTTCATACTCTCGTCTGCTTTCACGGCAGATAAGACTGCGGTTGAAGCGTTGGGCGCCTCGGAAGATAAGAAATCCTTGAAGGAAGTCTCTGCTACACAGGTCTCGGAGTTGTACGACGCCTACCACCGCGGATCTACTGTTCGGGTCAACCGCGTGCACCACAACTGGAAACCTATCGGAGAGTTGTGTCGATCGCTTGAACAGTCGTTCAAGTTTCCGGTACGGGCGAACCTGTACTGCACTCCAGCCTCAGCCAGTACATCCCCGCGCCATTACGACACTCATGACGTGCTGGTCCTTCAAATCTCAGGGCGTAAGAGTTGGCGGATTTTTAAGCCTCTGGTACCACTGCCGCTGGAGACTGTACCGCCGCTGCCGTTCGAGGAGCGGACGTCCATGCTGAAGTATGCGCGTGGTGGTCCACGGAAAGCGCGCGCCAACATCGATGACGACGAATGCGGCGAGCCACTCAAAGAGTTAACGCTCACAACCGGCGACCTTCTATATATCCCGCGAGGTTTCCTTCACGAAGCCTGGACCACCGATGAACCCTCGACTCACATCACCGTCGGGCTTCACGTCGTGCGGTGGCTCGACCTTCTTTCGGTAGCGCTGGCCCAGGTCAGCAACCGTGACGTGCGGTTCCGCCAGGCACTACCTACTGGCCTCGATGCCCGAGATGATTTGAAGGAACTGTTCTCATCGCTGGCGGATGTGTTTGCCCAGCAAGCCAACCTCAGGGATGCTACTGAAGAACTCGCAAGTAGTTTTGTACAAAGCAGGCAAGCGGTTGGCGACGGGACGTTAGCGGGTTCCAGCGCTGCAGACATCGACGGGAATACGCTGCTCGAGCATAGACCAGGACTCCTCTTTCGCTTCGCACAAAACGGAGGCGCGGTGGGAATCGTTTCAGCGCACAGTGCGTTGTGGATGCCACCTGGTTTCGATGAGGCGTTGCGGTTCATCGCGAAGACGCGGGAGTTTCGGGCCGGCGACATTCCCGGCGCGATTACGAATAACAGCAAACTCTCGTTAGCTCGCCGACTGATTCAGGATGGGTTTATGAGAATCGCCGGAACGGTTGGGTAGTGGGAGTAGCGTACATCCCGCAATCGACCCAAGCCGGAGCCACTCAACGCACAGAACCATTTGCGGTAGCCAATGGATCTCTGCTTCAACACGATCAGAACCCATCAACCTCCTGCTGGGGTTGAGTGCCTCCTGCTTGTGTTGAGTGCCTCCTGCTTGTGTGGAGTGCCGGGATCCATTGGCTACAGCAAATGGTTCTGTGCGTTGTGCCGTTTCCGTCTGTGGAGCGTTAGCAATAAAGGCTTTTCCTTTGTCCTTAGCTTGCAGCATCATCCGGTGTGTCGATACACTCCTCCCGCTTCAGAATAAAATTTGATTTGGGACGACCGGGCCGGGCGGTCGTTGGGAAGATTTTCGATGAAGATACACGAGTATCAGGGTAAGGAACTCTTACGAAAGTTTGGTGTAGCTGTGCCGCGGAGTTTGGTGGCCCGTTCACCAGAAGAGGCCTACCACGCCGCCAAAGAACTTGGTACTGAGGTGGTTGTGGTAAAGGCGCAAATTCATGCCGGCGGTCGCGGCAAGGGCGGTGGCGTAAAGCTGGCCCGAAGTGCGGACGAGGCACGTGAGATTGCTCGTCAGATGCTGGGAATGAAACTGGTAACTCATCAGACTGGGCCCGAGGGCAGGGAAGTGCGTGTCCTCTTAATAGAGGAGGGCTTGCCTATCGCCAAGGAGTTTTATCTGGGCATCGTGTTGGATCGAGCGTCAGGCCGGCAGGTGTTCATGGCGTCGGCGGCTGGTGGAATGGACATTGAGGAGGTGGCCGCCAAAACTCCTGAGCAGATCATGAAAGAGACGGTCGATCCCGCGGTGGGCTTTCGTTCTTTCCAGGCTAGAAAGCTTGCCTTCGGACTTGGCATTCCTGGTCCACTAGTGAATGAGTCGGTGAAGTTCATGCAGGCCCTTTACACGGCTTATGAGCAGATGGACGCATCGCTCATGGAAATCAACCCGTTTCTTCTCACCAAAGACAATCGCCTCATTGCGTTGGACGCAAAAGTCAACTTTGATGACAACGCTCTGTTTCGTCACAAGGAGTTTCTCGATCTTCGGGATCTGAATGAAGAAGAACCGTTGGAGATCGAAGCGTCAAAGTTTGACTTGAACTACATCAAGCTCGACGGAAATATTGCCTGCATGGTAAACGGAGCGGGCCTGGCCATGGCCACTATGGACATCATCAAGCTTGCGGGTGGCGAACCGGCGAACTTTCTGGATGTGGGAGGCGGGGCGTCGCAGGAACGAGTCGAAGCGGCGTTTCGCATTCTGCTTGCTGATGAACACGTGAAGGCAGTTCTAATAAACATATTCGGCGGGATAGTGCGCTGCGACATGGTAGCGCGCGGAGTGGTGGAAGCCGCGAAGAAGCTCAATATCAAGGTGCCTGTCGTCGTGCGTCTCGAAGGCACGAACGTAGAAGAGGGGCAGCGCGTAATTCGCGAATCGGGTCTCAATTTTACCGTCGCGAAGGGGATGAAGGACGCGGCGGAGAACGTTGTATCGCTCGCTGGGTAGCTGCGGTGATAGGAGACACGGAGACACGGAGACACGGAGACGCGGAGACACGGAGACACGGAGACACGGAGACGCGGCGACACGGGGACGCGGGGACACGGAGACGCGGAGACGCGGAGATAAAGAGACGTGGGGACACGGAGAATGGGGAATGATTTTACTGTTGGAACTTAGTGCTCAGAGCCAC
>JAMQPH010000549.1 GCA_023717605.1 Pyrinomonadaceae bacterium | reverse complement strand
TGCGTTCACGATTCTGCTCCAGGCGGGATTGCGCAATTGTGAACGAATGGATTCGATGTCGGCCTGCGTGTAATCACCGTCGCGCTCAAACTCGAAGCTCTTGACGTAGATTCCCTTTAAGCCATTGATGAGTTCTTTGATCTTAAGCTCGTCCGGCTCCTTGCCGGAAAGGAACTTCGCGGTGAGCTGCATCAGCCGTTCGTCAATATTGACGTCCACTGTCTCGCTGGCTTTTGTCCCCAGATGATCAAGCTGGCCCATCTCTATTCTGGCGCTCTGCGAACGCGCCGTGGCGGAGATGCCGAGAACCAGCAGCAGCGCGAGCGAAGCGAGTCTTACTGTCTTGAAAAGTTTTCTCATGATTGATCCGTTCATCCTACTTTGTGTTGGTTGCGTATCAGGTTACCGGGATACGCGCCTTGCGCCTTCTTTTGAGCGAGATTCAGCTTTGCGCTGGCGACGCGCAAGGCTAACAACAGTTGCTCTTTGGCGACTTGAGCTTCAGCACGGTCTTTTGCGGTTAACTCAGTACTTATCGGTTTGATTGAGCGAAATTGCCTGGTTCTGGCCATCGGGCTCTTGCTGATGCCACTTCGCTTCCGGTTTTTCTCCAGCGTTGCGTTCACGATTCTGGATTCAACGAGTTCATCCTTCGCTGGTGTCACAGCGTTCGCCGGTGCAGTCTTCAAATTCTCGACGGACGGAGGATTCGCGGACTCGAGGCCGACGGGAGCGCTTTGTTTATGCAAAAGCAACCACGCCGCTCCGCTGACCAGCATCGCTGCCACCCCGGCGGCAATTGCGATGCGCGGCCAGAACGTCCTCTGATGGCCCATTCGCACGTGAGCTGGTAGTTCCAACGTTCGCGGTTGATAGCGCAGCGTGCCAAGAACATGTTCGAGTTGTTGAATCTCAGGATCTGGTTCGCCAGTTTGATCCCACAAGTAATCGTCGTTCATAAGCCCTCCCTAAAGCCGAGCTTTTCGCGGAGTAACTTCATTCCGCGATGCAGGTTGACGCGCACTGAAGCAGGCGTCAGGCCGGTACGAGCGGCAATCTCCGGCCCGGTCATTCCTTCTACGAGCCGCAGGACCAGCGTCTCGCGATAAGCATCTGGAAGCGAGCGGACGATTTCGAGCATCTCTGTTGCGTTGAAACCGGAGGTGTCCGGGCTACGGAGGTCATCGGTGACTTCTTCCATCTGATGCGATCGCCTGTGAAAGTCCATCGCACGGTTGCGGGCGATCATTGCTATCCATGGTCCGAATGCAGCTCTATCGCGCAGTGTGTGCAGCTTCTTGAGAGCGTGCAAGAAGATATCTTGTACAAGATCGTCCACCTCGTTTCGCGGCACGCGCGCCAGCAGGATGCCGTGCACCAGCGGCGCGTAAAGATCGTATAGCTGCGCGAACTGGTCGTGGTTGCCTTCGATGACTGCTTTCACGAGTATCGCTTCGGGCGATAGTTCGATGTTTACGGTAGCAAGCGAAGGTTTCCTCGGACCGGTCATGAGAGCATGTCTATGGCTTCAACCTCGTACATTGTCCTGCCTCGTCTGGGACACGGTGTTCAATCTGGCATTCGACCCGGTCTAAAAGTTGAAGCGAGTGGCTGCAAGCCTTCAAGGTCATTTCTGGCCTGCCCTGACACCGATTAAGACGGGATAGAAGGGAAGAGTGTTAACAAAGAAAACTACTCGGCAGCTACATCAATCGTTTGGGGAACCGCGGATACTACCAGATTACGCACTGCAGGGTTTTCTTGCGAGGTCAACCTTCTCATCTCTTCTGTGGCTGCCACCCAACGGGAGCGCCAGATAAAGAGGGTAGAAATCACAAGCGTAATGGTGCAGGCCAGTCCGCCTTCGATGCCATAGCTGCCTCCCGTTAGCCAGGCTGGGCCAAGATCGGTGGCTTGGAGAAGTGGGTGCGGCGCGATTCGAGTTATGCCGCTCACCGGCAGACCAAAAAGTGATCCCAGGGCCCAGTTCCACGCCCAGTGAACGCCAAGAGGAAACCACAAACTCCGGGTACGCAGATAAGCCACTGCCAGCCACACGCCTGCGAGTGCAGTATTCAAGAAGGTGAAGCCCTGGGCCACGTTTGGATTTCGCAGATGAACTGCTGCGAAGGGTACTGAGGTGAGCAAGACTCCCAACACCGCGAGCCGGGCTCGTGTCAAAGTCTGCAATGGATAACCTCTAAACAGTGCTTCTTCAGCCAGGGCCGCGACTATGAAGAGAGCTCCTGAAAGTACGAGCGTTTTTGCGACCTGCGGAAAAATGCCGGCCGTGGAGAATGTGAAACGCAGTCCGCCGGCTGCCGTCGCGATCGTCGCAGCAAGAGCTAGAGATGCAATGCCGATAGCTGAGCCGACGAAGAGATCGCGAAACCATCCGGAATGAAGCCACAGTCCGAGAGAACGCCAGGGCAGACCTTCGAGAAAGCGAGCGCAAACGTAACCTGCGCCCAGGCTTGAAGTCAGAATTATCAATCGGTACACGCCGTCCTGAACGTAGAACCCCAACCTGACACCCGGCGCAAAGTAAGTCGCTGCGGCGTAGGCCACTCGCACTCCACTGGTGATCAGGAACAGAACAACTAAGTAGGCCAGTAGAAATACGGCGAGCCGCCAACCGCTGCGTAGACGGCCGGCACTGTTGATGAAGAGTTTCTTGGGTTCCATTAGACGGCTCGGGGCAGGAATCAAACTCGAGCTGGCATTCTAGACGATGGCGTCAAATAGTTCACGGCCCTGAGCAGGAAGGTTCAAGTCCCGCCAATTTGCAGTCAGGAAGGTGGACCCTGTCCCCACCAATAAGACTTCCTGTTGATCCGTGGATTCTTAGGCTCTATGGTAAACTTTGCCGGCATTTCATGAGTGATCTACCCACCAATCCGGTTGTTAAAAAGCAAAAACTGGCGCGCCGGCGACGACTCTTGTTGTGGGCGCTCGGCGCCACCGTGCTCCTGCTGCTCGCAGTTATCATCTCGCAACAGTTGTGGCTCTGGACCGTGGTTCCACCCGACACTGCATCAGACACACTCGTCCTCTATGCGCTGTCCACACTTAACTTCGTAGCCTTTGTCGTCTTCTCTTTCATTTTTGTTCGCAACCTCCTGAAACTGCGCCAGGAGCGGCGGGAGTTGCAGCTCGGATCAAAGATAAAGACCCGTCTCCTGGTCTACTTCATTGCCATCAGCTTCCTTCCGATAATCGCGATGGCCACTTTCTCTTATCTTTTCTTGAACCGCTCGCTGGAAAAGTGGTTCGGCGGGTTGCGCGAGGACGTTGTGAAAGAAGCGCGCGAAGTCCAACGCGAAGCCGTCGAAGCCCAGTACCGCAGCTTCCGCGAGACCGCGGCGTTGCTGGGAGTTGTTTTGAGCAAGCAATCTGAGGTAGAGCGCCAGGAGACGCTCAATCAGATGGTTACCATGGGACAGCTTTCCGCTGCTGAGGTCGTCGATTCCGGTGGGAAGAGCATCGCGCAAAGCCGAATTAGTCACCCGGGTGAGAATCGGGAATTAGAAACCCTACTTTACCAGGCTCGTCAGGCAAAAGGAGATGTGGGCCAGAGTCTTGTAGATGGCGAAGGATTTGACGTCATTTCCGTTCCTTTATCTGACAATCAAAAACTGATCCTGGCAACCGCACGGAGGGTTGATACCAGCCTGAGCGATACCATCTCCGGCTCGGAGAGCGAGTACCAAAAGCTCGTTAAGAGGCAGCGCAAAGTCCGGTTGCTCGGGCTCTCCACACTGGGCCTGATGACCCTGATGCTGCTCTTCGTATCGAGCTGGGTGGCGATCCACCTGGCCCGCGGAATTGCTACGCCAATCAAAGCTCTGGCAGAAGCCTCTAACGAAGTTGCCAAGGGCAACCTCTCCCATCGGGTGAGCGCCGGCGCCGAGGACGAGCTTGCCTTGCTGGCTCATTCCTTCAATCAGATGACGGCTCAACTCGAAGAGAATCGTCGCCGCATTGAGGCTGGTTCGGACCAACTTCGAGAGAAGAACCTGGCGCTTGAAGAGCGGCGAAATTACATTGAGACCGTCCTTGAATC
>JAMQPH010000546.1 GCA_023717605.1 Pyrinomonadaceae bacterium | reverse complement strand
CAGGGATTGCCGGCCTGAACACCTGTCCAGTGTGATTAAGAAGCTGACCGAAGTGGGGGTGGAGATTGAGGAACTGAACCCGAGCACGTTGCGGGCCAGCTCGAAGCGCGCATTGAGATCGAGCGACGTGACCACTGAACCATATCCCCAATTTCCTACCGACATGCAAGCCCAGTACATGGCTTTGATGACCCGGGCTGAGGGCCGCTCCGTGATTACCGAAACGGTCTTCGAGAATCGGTTTATGCACGCCTCGGAGCTACAGCGAATGGGCGCCCAGATCCAACTGCATGGAGGAATCGCCACTGTTCATGGGCCGGCATCTTTAACTGGTGCTCCGATTCAGGCTTCGGATCTCCGCGCGTCAGCCTCTCTGGTACTGGCTGGCCTTGTAGCCCAGGGTGAGACAATCATAGATCGCGTTTACCACATCGATCGTGGTTATGAGAAGATTGAAGCCAAGTTGCGGGCAGTTGGCGCGGATATCGAGCGGATCAGGGAATCCGTAACTGCGACAGTTGCGGGACCATCGCACCAGGACGCTGCGGCGTGATCGATCCTTATTTAGAGTCTGGACAAGAGAGCCGAATCAAATGTCAGAAAGCTGTTTGTTTTGCCGAATAATTGCCGGGGATGTGCCAGGGGATATGCTACATCAGGACGAAGTCTGCGTTGTTCTCCGGGACATCAACCCGCAAGCTCCTTCCCACGTCCTGGTTGTTCCTCGAGAACATATGGAGTCGCTCAACGAAGCCTCTCATAGAGACGAAGCTTTGCTTGGTCATCTGCTGAGGGTCGGTGCCCGTATCGCCAACGATGAGGGTTATGCGGAGGATGGTTATCGCACGATCATCAACACCGGAGCCGGTGCAGGCCAGTCAGTGTTTCACCTTCACCTGCACGTCCTTGGCGGTCGCCCGATGAGTTGGCCACCAGGCTAGGCTTAAACCAAGCTGAATACTCTCAGGCGAGATTTCTAAGCCAGCTTATAAGTTTCCTGAGGAAACAAATTAGTCAGCCTTTGGCCCTACTGCCGCGACTCCCGCTGAGACTCCACTCTCATACTTCTTGAAGTTTTCATTGAAACGGCGGGCGAGATCGCGCGCTTGCCGGTCATAGGCTTCTTTATCTGACCAGGTGCTGCGGGGTTGAAGTACATCCGCGGGCACGTCGGGGCAGGAGACGGGCACGCCCACGCCGAAGATGGGATCTGGTTTGGTTTCCACGTCGGCCAGTTGTCCGCTCAGAATTGCACGAATCATTGCTCGGGTGTACGAGATCTTCATACGCTGGCCGACCCCGTACGGTCCACCACTCCATCCCGTATTAACCAACCAGCAAGCAGCGTCATGCTGGCCCATCTTCTTACCCAGGAGGTCGGCGTAAACGCCCGGGTGCAATACCATGAAAGGGGCCCCGAAGCAGGTAGAGAAAGCGGCCTCCGGTTCTTTGATCCCCTTTTCTGTGCCGGCTACCTTTGCCGTGTAGCCTGATAGGAAGTGATACATGGCCTGTTCGGGTGTAAGCCGCGAGACCGGCGGCAGCACTCCGAAGGCGTCAGCGGTCAACATGATAATGTTTTGCGGATGGCGGGCATGGCCTTCAGGCACGATATTAGGAATGCTCGTCAATGGATAGGAAGCACGGGTGTTTTCGGTTTTCGCGGCATTGTCCAGATCGATCTGGCGCGTCTCAGGGTCCAAAACAACGTTCTCGAGGATGGTTCCAAACATCTGGGTTGTGCGATAGATGTCTGGTTCAGCTTCGGATGACAGCTTGATCACCTTCGCATAGCAACCTCCCTCGAAATTGAACACGCCATCGTCTGACCAGCCGTGCTCATCATCGCCTACCAGTTTGCGTTCGGGATCGGCCGAGAGCGTTGTCTTGCCCGTTCCTGACAAGCCGAAGAAGATTGCGACGTCGCCGGAGTCGCCGACATTTGCGGAGCAGTGCATGCTCATCACTCCGCGTTGGGGTAGCAGGTAGTTCAAAATTGTGAACACACTCTTCTTGGTCTCGCCGGCGTAGGAAGTGCCGCCAATCAACACCAGCCGCTGGCTAAAATCCATGAGAATGAACGTAGGCGAGCGGGTGCCGTCACGCTGCGGATCAGCTTGAAAAGTGGGAAAGTTAATAACTGTGAACTCCGGACGATGTGGCGCGGTAGCTTCACGGTCGTTAATGAACATTGTACGGGCGAAGAGGGAGTGCCAGGCCAGTTCGGTAATGACTCGCACTGGCAAACGATAGCTGGGATGAGCGCCCGCAAACGTGTCTTGTACGAAAAGCTCGCGTCCGCTTGCGTGGGCCATCATCCGTTCCTTGATTTCGTTAAACTTGTCCTGGGAAAAATCTTTGTTAACGTCTCCCCAAAAGACCTTGTTCTCGCTTGAAGGCTCTCGAACTATTGCCTTGTCTTTCGCGGCGCGGCCGGTATGTTCCCCGGTGTCAACAACTAGTGCACCATGATCTGAGAGAACGCCTTCGTGGCGGCGAGTAATCTCTTCGTACAACTCAGGTGTGGTGAGGTTCCAGTGAACCTTGCTGGCTTCTCTGATACCGTAATTGTCGAGTTCGTAACTGGTGTTCTTGTGACCCACGTGTTCGGTCACTCGTCCTGTGCGCATCGAAGTCATGGTGTCTCCAATTTTTAAGTATTGGGAAGGCCGAGCATACGCGCTACGAGCCTGGATTTGCAAAATGGCGCCTGGTTGATCTCCGGCTGTGTCTAGTATTGGATCTCTTACATCACTGAGGCAACTTGAAGCAAGGGCCACCGAACCTGCCACGCAGGTCCACGAACTGGCTTTGAAAGGGGAACCAGAGCCATAGCCTTTGGGTTTAAGGCTGTTCGTCTGCTAATAACTCTTCTGAAATGAGCTCCAAACCTCAAAAGTTGGCCTTCACAAAAAGAGAGTTGGAGTTGGTCGATTCGCTTCGCACACCATTGCAGGTGCAACGGTTTCTCAGCTCCATGCCTTACAACTGGGAAAGCGACGGCGGCACACTCCGTTCTTTTCGTGAAGCGCTCAAGAGAAAGCAGGCCCATTGCCTGGAAGCTGCTCTGATAGCCACAGTTGTTCTCGAACAGCATGGGTATCCTCCACTTCTGCTGAGTCTTGAATCCTGGGACAAACTCGATCACGTTATCTTTGTGTTTCAGAAGAACGGTCTCTGGGGATCGATTGCTCGCTCACGCGATATCGGGTTACACGGCCGCCGCCCAGTATTTCGCCGGCTGCGCGATCTGGCTTGGAGCTATTTCGATACCTATGTGGATTTGTCCGGACGTATTACCGGTTATGGCCTGGCAAACCTTTATGACTTAGGCAACTACGATTGGCGATTCTCGTCGAAGAATGTCTGGAAGGTAGAAGAGCATCTGCGCGTAATACCCCATCGCTCGATTCGCTCTTCGGATCGCAGATACGAAAAGTGGCACGAGCGTTACAAGGAGTTTAAGAAACAAAATCCTGACAAAGGGCCCACGTATTATGATAGCCGCCATCAGTGGTTGCTGTAGGGGGACTCAGAACACAAGGTCGATAGGAACTCAGGCCGCATGCTATACTTGCCACCGAATCCTCACTGGAGAATCTATTATGGTTTGGGTAAACACTTCTCCTCTCGTTACGACCTACACCCTGGAAGAATTTTGGGCTCTTCCCGAACCTCCAGATCATTCTAAGCTCGAACTTATTGCCGGAGTCCTCTATATGACCCCTCCTCCTGGCTACACTCACGACAATGCCGTAAGCAGATTAAACCGTTTACTCTCAGAGTATCTGAGTAAGTCTGGTTATCCTGGAACTCTATACGTGCCACGGGCCGCGATTTGGATCAGCGCGAATACTTACCTCGAGCCTGACCTGTTTTATGTTTCGGCGGAAACCGAAGCAGCGCTGGATCCTGAACATCGCACCACAGCCGATCTTGTAATCGAAGTTATCTCTCCCGGCTCGGCCATCTACGATCGCAACACCAAGGCCGATACTTATGCCGCACTCGACATTAAGGAGCTCTGGCTGGTTGATGAGACATTCGAAACGATCGAAGTTAGGCATCAAACTGGAAAGGACTTTGATGCAGGCGTGGTATTCAACAAAGGTGAGAGACTGAAATCTTCAATACTGGCCGATCTCAGCTTAACTGTTAGCCAGGTTTTTGAAGGGTAAGCTTTGTGTTCAAAGCTCCGTGATCAATCTACGTCCTTCTTTCGCCTTCAGAGTAGTGTGAACCACGACGGCGCTGATGATGATAGCGCCACCGATCAGGGCCCACTTTGAAGGCCGCTCTCCCAGCACCAAAAATACCCAGATTGGATTCAGCACCGGCTCGATGTAGCCGACTATGCCGGCGTCGAGCGAGCGAATTCCACGCGCCATTCCCAGCGTGAAGAGTGTATAAGCGACGCCAATCTGGACCACGCCAAGATAAAGCACGGCTAAGGCGTCAAACCTGTTGAGGTTTGGCAGAACCGCTAGCCCTGCCGGTGCGCACAACAGCACTACCAGCAGATTTCCGTAAATGACGGACGAAGCACGATTCACGGTGCGCGCACTAGAGTGGCGCAATAAGAGAAAATAGAAGGCGAAGCAAAGACCGGAGGCCAGGGCCAGCAAATTACCAGTAACATCCTGTGGTCTTAGTTTGCCAACGAAGAAGAGCGACATGCCAATCACGCAGGCGATTACAGTGAGCAAGTCGCGCCGGCGAAACTTCTCCTGGTAGAACAGGGGCTCGAGGATTAGCACGTAAAGCGGGGCAGTGTATTGCAGGAAGATGGCGTTGGCTGCGGTGGTCTCTTTCGTAGCCAGAACAAACAACAGCAGCAGTGCCGCATAGAGTAGAGACGCCAATACAGTGACCCGGTTGATCCCGAAGCCCTCCCGCCGGGTGAAGATTGCGACGGTGATCGCGGCGAGTAGAGAACGTCCGAAAGAGAGTTCAAGTCCGGAGAGAGAGGTCCATTTGATGAAGAGCCCGCCCGTGCTCCAGATGATGGCGGCTGCTAATACAAAGTAAAGAGGCGAAATGTGCGAGTAACGTTCCTTCAAGATACAATCACGACTACGGTCCGGTAGAATCCTACCAAGATAGCACGGCTCTATTGACCCTTTGCCATTGAAGGAATATTAATAACATACTGAAACAGGCAGGATTAAAGTCGTGAAGAAATACTTAGTAATCGTAGAAAAGACAGATACTGGTTACTCGGCCTACTCCCCAGATCTACCAGGGTGTGGTTCAACTGGAAGCACGAGGGAGGAGGTTGAACGGAACATCCGCGAGGCAATCGAGTTTCATGTCGAAGCGTTGAAAGAGGAGGGCTATGAGGTTCCTGAGCCGACTAGTTATTCCTCGTACATCGATGTGGCTGCCTGACTATCGCCACGGTGCGTCAGACAACACATCCCCAGTTCTCTTTCCAATTAGCTATCGCTGTCATCCTGCCTTGTCTTTCCTAGGTGTTTTCCGAACACACCATTCCAGGGCGGAATGACGATGGAAACCGCGCCGTGGGCCTGGGCCTGGCAGGCGAGGCGAATCAAGGGCTTCGGCTCGGTAGTGTCGATATAACCGAACTTCTTAATCTGCTTTCCTTCACGAGCCGCGACATCGGAGAGCTTTTCTGCACCACCGATCACTCCGACCCAGCATGTTCCGCATGATGCGGAGCGGCATTCAACAGGTATCGGCCCTTCCACGCGCCGCGGATCCAACGCCCGCCAGTCGCGCGAGCGATCGGCTTCTGCGCCCCAGGCGAGGTCCTGAGCATTGTTCAACTTGTAGTTTGCCGAGTCGTCATTTTCGTCATGGTTGACGGTCCATTTCTTATCCACCGTTTTCAAAAATCCAAAGAAGCCCTGACTATCGTCTTTGGCGCGCGCACTTAGAACCTGAACCGGCGATTTCTTTGCATGTTTGGCGTCAAGGAGAACTTTACCAGGAGCTGCCTTAAATGCTTCGAGTCCCGTCTGCCTCACGGTCATGAAAGCAACTGCAGTGATTCCTACAAGTAGTGACGGGCCCAGCTTTAATTCGCGAGCGACGATTTGGGCGACGTCTAGAATTTCATTGGCCAGGGATTGGTCGGGGGCTTGCGGCAAAGGAGTGTTGGACACCGGCTGAAGTTTATTCCACTTGTCCGCATGTTGCTCTACGGCTTTCTTCACTTCGGGCCAGAAACGGTGTCCGTAAATAAACTTGTGCGAAGAATCAATCTGGTTCTTGAGATAGTAGTCTCCCTGGAGCAGCAGCTCACGCGCGAGTTGTACCGGGTCGGCCGCTTGCTGCAGGGCCGTGAACAACTCCAACGGGTAAAAAGAGAACCAGATCTGGGTTGCGGTCTTGTCGACTTCGTGAATTGAACGCAAGAGAGCGGTGACTGCCGCCAGCCATCCCTCTTCGTCATGCTGAGTGAGAAACGATTCAAAAGGAGTTTTGGTAGCCGTTTTCATTATGGTTGTGCTCATAGTAGTTCCTATCCGGTTTGTTACCTGGGAATCAAAACTTGATACTTTAGCAGTAACGACGACGAGGCTCAAAGCCGGCCTCAAGCCAGGTAATGGTCACTTCGAATTCGGGCCGCGGATAAACGCGAATGAACGCGAATCTGAAGGAGCTTTGGAAAGGCAAGACGACCCGGGCGCCTAGTTGCCCGACCGAAATCGTTGACAAACGCAGAAACAGCGGAGTAAAAGTCAATTCAATCAGGAATCCTCTAAAGGTGTCTGCTGAAATTATTCGACTAAGGTGATTGGAGGGCGGCGAGTATGGAATCAGAAACGTCAGAACGAGTGAAACCAGGTCGTCGATTTGATAGTGCTTTCAGCTTTTCATTCGCCATTGGTATGGGTTTGCTGCTTTTCATTGCCGGTTTGGTCATTAGCCTCACTCTCGGCGAAGGTGCCATTGGATTGATCTTCGGCATCCCGCTGTTGATTGCCGGTCTGGTGCTGCCCCTGATCATGATGCGCGACATGTTTACGCAGAATGAAGTCAAAGGCGAGTGTCCCTACTGCGCGACCCAGATCAAAACCTCTGATGCTACCATCAGACTGCGTTGTCACTCCTGCGGAAAGGAAGTGGCGGTTCGTGATATGAAGTTGTTGCCGGTTGAGGAAGTAACGACCAGCTAATCACAGCCATCCTCTGGTCCAATAATCGCTGAACGTGAGAGCGAAGAGAATTCCCATCCAGAAAAGTGCGGAAGCGACAATTACCCAGATGAGTCGCGCGCTGTAACGAACGTGCATGAAATAGAGCACGACGAGTGTGGCCTTTACTACCGCGATGGTCATCGCGACGATCACATTCAAAGCACCCGGAAAATTCTGGAATGCAGCGACAACAGTGACAGCTGTGCCCACCATCAACGCCAGGAAGATGCTTATATAAACCTTTACTGGGACAATGTGTTCACTCATGCGTTTTAATGCCCGCCCGTGTGCCTGCCCAAAAGATAGAGCAGCGGAAACAAGAAGATCCAGACGATATCAACAAAGTGCCAGTAGAGCCCGATGACCTCTACCGGATTGTGATACTCGGGACTGTAGCGTCCCTTTACCGAGAAATAGAGAAGGAAGGAAAGCAAACCCACGCCAATGATCATGTGCAAGGCATGCATGCCGGTCATCGCGAAATAGATCCAATAAAACATCTCCACGTGTTTCATCGAAACACCCGGTGTCAGGTGCATGGCGTGAGGGTCGGGATTGAATGGATTACCCGGGATGAGTGTGCCGGGGATTAGGTGGTCTACATATTTCTCGTGGTACTCAACCGCCTTTATGCCCAGGAATGCCAGACCCAGGATAATAGTCAACACCAAGGAAATAATTTGCGCTCGGCGCTTGCCGACCTGGGTGCTGTAAACGGCCATGGCCATCGTAAAGCTACTGAAGATCAGCACCGCTGTATTAATCGCGCCGAGTTTTATGTCGAGGTGATTGCTGGCAACAGCGAAGGCTTCCGGGTATTTAGAGCGATAGAGTGTGTAGGCGAGGAACATCCCGCCGAAGAACATGATTTCGGTGACCAGGAACACCCACATGCCCAGAGTTCCGGCCTCACGTTGCTGCTCCAGATTCTCAAAGTGGTGCTGCAGCGCGGGGTGGCTTACTTCGTGCTCAACGTAACTCTCAGCCAATGTATCTTTCCATCCTGTTCAAGACTTAAACCACTTCACGCCTTTTCGGGTACTTCATCCTGAAACTTTCCAACAACCTCCATTTCCTCGGGAGGAGCAAATTCGTAAGCCTCCCAGGTGACCACGGGAGTGTAATCAAAGTTTTCCGTCGGAGGCGGGGACTGCGTCCGCCACTCGAGTCCCGGTAAATGCCAGGGATTTCCCGGTGCAACTTTGCCGTAGCGCATGGACCAAACGAGATAGATTCCCGGGATCAAATAACCCACAGCGAGAATTGATGCCCCCGCCGTAGAGAGCACATTGAAAATTTGGAACTCGGGCGGATAAGCGTGGTATCGACGAGGCATGCCGAGGTAACCCGCAACAAATTGGGGGAAGAACGTCAAATTGAATCCGACAAATATCAAGAGGGCGGAGAATCGACCCCATCCATCCGGATACATGCGGCCGCTAATTTTGGGCCACCAGTAGTGCAGTCCTCCGAGGTAACCAAAAATAGCACCCCCAACCATGATGTAATGGAAGTGGGCGACAATGAAGTACGTGTCTGTAACATGGACGTTAACGCCCAGAGTTGCTAGAAAAAGTCCAGTCATCCCGCCGATCGTAAACATTCCGATAAAGCCAAGAGCGTAAAGCATCGGGGTCTCGAAAGAGATAGAACCTTTGTAGAGAGTGGCCGTCCAATTGAAGACTTTGATCGCCGACGGTATGGCTACGGCAAAACTCAGAAAAGAGAAGATCATTCCCGCATACACTGACTGGCCAGAGACAAACAGGTGATGGCCCCAGACGAGAAAACCGAAGACGGCAATCGCCAGACTGGAGAAGGCGACGAAGGAATACCCGAAGATATTCTTGCGAGAGAAGTTCGCAATCAATTCGCTAACCACACCCATGCTGGGCAAGACCATTATGTAAACAGCCGGGTGCGAATAGAACCAGAACAGATGCTGGAAGAGAACCGGATCGCCTCCCACCGCCGGATCAAAGATGCCGATATGCGCCAGGCGTTCGAAGGCTAGCAGTAAAATCGTAATGGCAATTACGGGTGTGCCCAAGATCATAATCAGGCTGGTGGCGTAGTGTGCCCAGATAAAGAGCGGTAGACGAAACCAGGTCATGCCTGGTGCCCGCATTGTATGAATGGTAACGATGAAATTGAGGCCGGTTAGAATTGACGAGAAACCATTGATAAAGATCCCCAGTCCAGTGGCCACGACATAGGAGTTGGAAAACGTGGTGCTGAAAGGGGTGTAAAAGGTCCAGCCGGTGTCGACTCCGCCGGCGAGCAGAGCGTAGATAGTGACGATGCCGCCCACCATGTAGATATACCAACTGAGCAAATTAATACGGGGAAAAGCCAAATCCTTCGCGCCAATCATCATCGGCACGAGGAAGTTTCCCAGAGTTGCCGGTATCGATGGTATGAGGAAGAAAAACACCATAATGATGCCGTGCTGAGTAAAGACCTTGTTGTAGGTAGTCGATTGGAGGAGATCACCTTGCGGGGTCAACAACTCGAGACGGATGAGCATGGCGTAGATGCCGCCGATGAAAAAGAAAAAGGTGATCGACCCGAGATAGAGCAGGGCAATACGCTTATGATCCTTGGTTAGGAGCCACGACTTCAGACCATACTGAGCGTTGATGTAATTAATCTTCGATGGTACTGGTGGTATGAATTCTTCCATGGTAATAAATAGCCGTTTGCTTCCTATCTGTTGGCGGGGGAACCTGCCGCAGACACTTGCGCCGGCGATGTCGGAACAGCCGCCGGGCTGGCCCGGCGTCCAGCCGCTTGCGGAACTTCACTCTGCAGAGACTTGATGAATGCTAGAATCTGCAACAATTGCTCCTCGCTCACCTGCCCTTGAAATGTCGGCATAATGGGACCAAAACCGTTCACCAGCTTGGCCTGCGGATTCACAATAGACTCACGAATGTAAGCCTCGTCCGCAATGATGCTCTGACCGTTATTAAGAGAGACCTGCTTTCCGAAGATGCCTTCAAGCGCGGGACCGCGTCCTCCTTCGCCCGCAGCTCCATGGCACGAAACACAGCCGAGCGTCGAGTAAATCTGTTGACCGGCCACAGCGGGCGATTGCTGGCTCGAGTTCCCGCTGAGCCAGTCGTCAAACTCCGTGGGCTCCAGGGCGACCACCGAACCGATCATTCCTGAATGGTTCATGCCGCAGTATTCGGCGCAAAAGAGATGGTATCGTCCCGCTTTCGTCGCCTCGAACCACAGGGTTGTGTAACGACCTGGGACGACGTCGGCCTTGATGCGAAAAGCCGGAATGAAGAAGTCGTGAATCACATCTTCCGTGGTCATGATCAGTTTGATTTTGCGACCTACGGGTACATGAAGTTCATTGATCTCGCGCTGGCCCGTCGTATGCTGAATCTTCCACATCCACTGTTTTCCCACCACGTAGATTTCGACCGCATTTGCGGGCGGCCGCCATTGTTCGAAGAAGACTTGAGCGCCCCAGGCAAACATGGTCATGGCAATAATGAAGGGAATAACCGACCAGATGGTTTCGAGTTTATGTGAACCCGCAACAGGACGCGGAATCTCATAAGTGTTGCGGCGCCGGTACTTGATTACGAAATAGCTGAGTACACCCCAGATCAACAACGTGAAGAAGACCGTCACACCCACCAGATAGAAGTAGAGTGCATCAACCTTGCCAGACAGGGTAGACGCGCTGGGCGGTATGAATGGAATCCACGGGGTTTGCATCTCTACGTGGTCCCTCCCGCACGTAATCGCACTTGCGTGGCATTGCGCCGGCGCATCGCGAAAAACAGGGCCACCATGGCGAAGAGAGTGACAACTCCACCCGCGCGGATCATGTTCATCACTACGGCGCCATATTTCCCGGTAGCCGGATCGTAGTGGTAGCAATAAAGCAGGAGCTGATCAACCGGCGAGCCGATCTTATTCTGAGAAGCCTCGACGAGACCCAAACGCAGATCCTTTGGTGGATACTCGATGCCGTAGAAATAGCGCGCGAGTTTGCCCTCGGGTGTGGCGACGATTATTGCGCTGGCGTGGGCAAACTGGTTCGTCGCCTCGTCGAAGTGGTAGTGAAAGCCCACGGCTTCCGTTAGCTGTTTGATGCTTTCGCTGTCACCCGTCAGAAAGTGCCATCCGCTGGTGGCTGATGTGCGCTTAGCCTCCGGTAAATAACCCACGTAAGTTTTTTTCTTTGAAGCTGCGAGCGGCGGTGTTTCACGTGGGTCGAAGCTTACAGTCACCACATCAAACTCATCCCCGGCTTTGAACGAAAGCACTTTGAAAGCGCTTACCATGCCATTCAACACCTGCGTGCAAAGCATCGGGCATTCGTAGTAGACCAGCGACAGCACTACGGGCTTCTTGCCAAAATAATTGCCCAGTTTGACGGGCTCGCCGTTTTCGTTGCGAAACATGAGGTCCAGCGGCAATTGGTGGTCAAGCTTCTGATCAATTCCCACCGCTCGCAGAGCTTTTGGCAATCCACTCGAAACCGCTCCGCTCTGCGGCCGTGCGCCGTAGAGTGGCGAGCTTGGCCCAGGACCGCCCGGCTGGCCGACCGCGGGCAGGGAGAGAGCGGTAAACAGCAAAGTCAAGGTGAAGGAGACACGGAGACACGGAGACGCGGGGACACGGCGAGCAGAGGTTGCCTCATCTCCGTGTCCCCGTGTCTCCGCGTTCCCGTGTCTGGCTGTACTCATTGCTTTCCCCTCTCGCTGACTCGCCCTGAGCTGGCCGCCGTCGGAGTACCGATAGCGTTGTCCGTCATTTCTTGACCGCCCTGCTGCGATCGTGACGGTAAGCCTTTACCCTCAACAATTTTCTGCATCGCCTGTTCGATGGGAAGACCGGCCGTGTTTCCCGATTGGTCTTTCGGCCCTTCGTTCAAATCGCGGTCCCATTGTTCTTTCAACACCTCATACTCAGCTTGAGGTTCTCGTTTCTCGAGGTTGACCCATTCCCCATTTTCGAGCTTGACCCCGAAACCACTGGCCGCTTGAAGTCTCGGTTCGGGCGGTAGGCTTTCCTGCTCACTCATCGCCATTGGCCCAGCCGGTGCTTCGCCTTCTTTCTTGACCTCCTGCGCATTAAAGAAAACAAACAGGAGCCACATCAGAACGTAGACCACGACGGTCATAACAACCAGGGCACCCACGAACTTAAGAATCCCGGGCACGTTGACATCGCTCAGCTCGTGAGTGACGTCGACGTTCCTGACATGCGACACATCCGGCGTTTCCGTCATGTGTCCTTGTGCGTTACCTTTGTGGTCCAGCTTTGCCATGATTCAAACGAACAATCCAAGAATTCGGTAGTGTGTTCAGTCTCTAGTTGCCCACAGCGAGAATCCAGAAAGCGATCCACGAAGTAACACGAAATCGCACTAATTTCTTTGTGTTGGTTAGTGTGATGTCGTGGATCGTTTCCTGTAAGACTCGAAAGACACTAGCAAAAATCCAACCACTAAAATCATCACCACCATTCCTAATATCTCTTCTAATGTTCTGCGTGCACCGGAGTCTGCGCTTCGGCCAGCACTGAGTCGTACTGCGGATCATTGATCGGTATTAACGGACGCTTCTTCAATTGCCAGGAAAACATAGCGAACCAAAGACCACCCATCGCGATCGGTGCCACAAAGTCCATCCAGCTAACATGAAAACCACCGTGGCCGAACTCCGGCGCAATCATCCAAAACATATCAATAAGGCGCATCACGAGGATCAAAACGGCCAGCACTGCAAGTTTGCGAGCGTCACGTTTCAACGATGCCGACAACAACAATAGAAACGGAAAAGCGAAATGGAAGAACACGACGCTGACCGCAATCGCTCCCCAACCACCCCGGAGCCTGGGCAGATACCATTGAATCTCTTCCGGCAGATTGCCTGACCAGACAATAAGGAACTGCGAGAAGGCGAAGTAGGCCCAGAGCATTACAAAAGCCAGCATCAGCTTGCCGAGATCCTGAAAATGATTTGGTCTAACGATTCGCGACATAGGCTCGCGGTTTGTCAGAAAAGAAATGACCGCAATTGCAAACGCCATTGCGCTCAACGCCCACGCAATAACAAACAAGAGTCCGTAAATTGTTGAGAACCACTCGGGATTAAGCGACATAGCCCAGTCTACTGAAGCGAATGTCACGGTCAGTACAAAGAGTAGAAGACCCGGCGCGCTCACGATCCGCATGTTTTTTGCAAATCGACGATCGGCAGTAACGTCCTGTTCCCGCGACCATCTGCTCAAGAGGTACACAAGCAACAACCAGATGGCAAAATAGACCGCCGCACGTCCGGAAAAGAAGGGAAGGTTGAGATAAAGACGCGCCTTTTGCTCGAGCGCTGGCGTTTTTGACATCTCCTCGTGATGCGTCCAGGGATAAATTTGGTGCGCGCCAAGGATGATCGGGATAAACAGGACCGCCATTAAGGGAAGAGTTCGTGTGGCCGCCTCCAGGACACGGCGAATGACCAGGCCCCAGCCGCCGCCCGTCAGATGTTGCAGCAGCAAGATCGCCAGACTGCCAAGTGCCATTCCGGTCCAGAACAGGTAGGCCACCAGATACGAATGAAAAAACTGGGCTCGATTCAGAAACGCCCCCACCACAAACAGCAAGGTAAAGACGACGCCGACAATTAACGCACGTTGCTGCCAACGCCCGATTTCTGGTGGTGCTGAGTAGGCGCCATTCATCGCTAGTTGTGCCCTCCCGAGCTGGGCGTTGCTGCCTGAGTCGCGGAGGGCTGCGGTTGTGCCGTCTGAGACTGCGTATTCTGCTGGCTCAATTGCAATGCTCGAATGTAAGCAACTATGGCCCAGCGATCTCGCGCGGGAATCTGGGCAGCGTAGGCCGGCATGGCGCCCCAACCATTCGTGATGGCGTCAAAGTAATGACCAACCGGAGCCTGCCGCAGATTGTCGCTGTGGAAAGAAGCGGCTCGGCGGAAACCACGTCTCACGATCATTCCATCGCCATCGCCGGTCAGACCGTGACATGCCGAGCAAAAGATTTCGTAACGTCCTTTACCGCGTTTGACCACTTCGAGAGTAATGGGTAATGGAAACTCTTCGACGTCGTCAGGATAGGTCGTTATCCCCTGAGTCGCGCTTGCACCCGGTGAAGGCGCCGTCTGCGCAGCTGCCGGTGCTGATGTTCCAGCAGTGCTCTTCTTGCCTGTGAAGAATTCCGTATCTGCTCGGAGATGACCTCGCGGAACCGTCCCCGTTACGGGCGCTCGCGACGACATACCATTTGGGAAGAATGAGGTCGAGCGAAGCGGTTTCATGCGCGGCTGATCCTGCATGTCCTGACGACAAGCGGTGGAGAAGAAAAGGCAGCAAAGCAGTAGGCAGAACGCCGGCCGGAAGACGGGGAGATGGGGAGAAGGGGAGACGGGGGGACGGGGAGCCGGGGAGACGGGGGGACGGGGAGACGGGGAGACGG
>JAMQPH010000531.1 GCA_023717605.1 Pyrinomonadaceae bacterium | reverse complement strand
TTCAGTTTTTGAAAGACTTCCCATCCATTCGCCTTCGGCAAACCGAAATCCAACAATACCGCTGCGACCTCATCTTTATGGGCGACGAACGCCGCTATGGCTGACGGAGGGTCCGCCGCCGTCAAAACCTTGTATCCTTCTGTTTCGAAGACAGTTTGCAGAAGGTTCAATTGCAGTTGCTCATCTTCAACTATGAGCACCGTTGTATCAGTTGCAGGCTGAAGTGTCTTTGTTACTAATTCTTCGTCGCTACGGATTACTCCCGGGGAAACTTCGGTAGCTGGCAGACACAAATAAAAGCTAGTCCCGAGATGCGGCTCACTGTTAAAGTGAATAAAGCCTTTGTGACTTCTGACCATACCATACACGACGGCAAGCCCCAGCCCGGTCCCCTGACCCGGCCCTTTGGTTGAGAAGAACGGCTCAAAGATATGCTCCTGCGCCTCCTTGGGAATACCCATGCCTGTATCGGAAACAGCAATACATACATAAGGGCTTTCTTCGGCGTGCACGAATCTCTGTTTGGCTTCGTTGGCACCCAGGCTTTGGGTTTTTACCAAAAGCCTTCCGCCGTTTGGCATAGCGTCTCTTGCATTGACACACAGGTTAATGATCGCCTGCGTGATCTGATTTGAGTCCAGCATAATTGAGGAGACCTTCGGATCAAGCTCCACATCGACGTCAATGTTTTTTGGAAACGTTTGGGCGAGAAGTTCAGTGACGTTCTTAACGAGTATATTGAGATCGGTGATTTCAAACTTGGCATCCGTTTTTTGCGCGATCGCAAGCAGTTGACGCACCAAAGAAGCTCCTCGCTGTGCCATGTCCTTAATGGGCCGGATAGCGTCCGCGATCGCCCGTCCCTGACCCATCTGTTCCAATAACGAGGCATAACCTAAAATGATATTGAGAATATTGTTGAAATCATGCGCCACACCGCCGGCAAGTGTGCCGACAGTCTCCATCTTTTGAGCCTGTCGTAGCTGATCCTCCAAGGCGTTTTCCTTTTTGAGTTCGCTGACAAGCTGATCGTGGACCCGCTTCACCTCTCGCGTGCGCTCCGCCACATGCTTTTCCAATTCATCATTCAGCGTTTGAAGTTTTTCGTTGCCTCGGCACTGTTCGACGACGTTTGCGGAGTATTGGGTATACAGACTAATCAGGCGTTCCTCCCATTCTGAGGGCCGCCACGAGGTCGAAAAATATATCGTTAGGACCCCAAGGACTTCTCCGTGACGGCCCAACAGAGGTGTTGAATCGACGGCAAGAATCCCCGCTTCTGATGCGATTGCGCGTTGCTTATCATCAAGTATTGAGCTACTTAGAATATCGTCCACGACCACGCAGCGACGCCGCGCCAGAGCAATCCCGGACACGCCCTGTCCAGAAAGGGTCCCTTGGACAAGCTCAATAACCTCGTTTGTGGGTCCTATTTGAGCAACCACCTCCAGGCATTGTGTATTTGGATTCAAGAGTTGAAGATTTCCTTTGTCCGTTTTTAACAGAATGAGTGCGCCCGTAACGATTTCAGTAAAAACTGCGCTCCGGTCCTCTATTGCCAGCAGGTTGGTGCTAAGCTCGTGGAGGCGAGTCAAACCCTCCAATTGAATCTTGAGCTGTTCCTGAACCGCGTCTCGTTCTGCTTCACGCTGTCTCAACAGACTTGCGGACTCGTTAGAGGCTGTAGCGAGTATGTTGGCTTCTGCAACGGATGAGACTGGCGACTCCATCAATGATTTGCCCTTTGTTCTTTCTTGCGCCTCTGTTGCAAGAAATTCGATGGGTCTCGCCATTCTTCGAGCAATGAGAAAGGCAAAGAAACCGCCAAACGTCAGGGAAAGAATACCGAGTCCACTGATAAACCAGATTCTCCTGTGAAAAGGCGCTTCAACCTCCGCGACAGGAACCGCCAGCGCTACTGACCAGCCGGAGACCGGTGCCTTTGCGAACAGGACGTATGAGGGGACATTCTCAACTGTGCTGCGAAACCAGCGTTCTGATCCTAACTGATTGGGCACCTCAATCAGTAGTTGCTCAGGCTTGCCAAAAAATTTTTCCGCAGATCGCGTGCTTGCGACGACAATCTTTCTGCTATCAAGGATGGCCGCCAGCCATTCGGTGGGAATCTTGTGCTGGGCCAAAATACTTGCGAAT
>JAMQPH010000498.1 GCA_023717605.1 Pyrinomonadaceae bacterium | reverse complement strand
GCACATTGCCGTAATCTGATGTCGGATGGGGATAAACATAGTAGGCAGAACGATCGGATTGACCTCAACTTGTGCAAAGCCGGATGACCTCAGTGTTGCCCCGGTATCCCTGCATATGTCACAGCCCTCAAAGAGCCATTTCCATGGCCCTCGAATCGCGTGCTGCAAGCCGTTAATCGCTGTACCTGCAGGCGCCTCCACATGCTCAACACACGCGAATCGACCTCCAGGCTTGAGAACACGTCGTACTTCGGAGATGACCTGATTGGGCTTTTCCACCGTACAGAGCACCAGTGAGCTAAACACAAAATCTACCGATTGAGACGGAAGATCCAGTTGTTCTCCAGCAAGGCCACGAAGGTCCAAGTCGATTCCGAATCGGTTCGCCCGGTGCTGAAGCAACGGGTGCATGTGCTTGTTTGGTTCGATGGCAATGAGCCTTGTGCCACGAGGTAGATACCTGAGATTGGCTCCGGCCCCTGGACCGAGCTCCACGACCACAGATGGGGCGTCTCTCAACAACCCCGACTTGATACTCGCGTACTTCCAGTGCAGGTAGCCATCTAGGGCAGCCAGGAACCACGCATTGAATCGCCCTCGTATTGGGTTATCGATCATTGAATGGCATCATGCTTGTCTGGGAAGCGCCTGGGATAAGGCCGAACTTGAAGTAGTTGGCCTAACAGCCGGTTTGTAAATCGGCATTGTGCGCGTGACGATGTCCTGCTTCAAGACAGTCAAGGACTTGGCCGAGACAGTTGTATAAAAATTCACGGTGAAAACGGTTTACCTAATGGGCTGCCCACTTGGAGCATTAGCGAAAAGCTGCGGTCGCAGGCAGCCTGTTCATGAACGTCTGCTTTTCGGATAGCGGTCCTTGACCGCAGTCCGGTTTCGACCCGAACCAGACACTCACGCCAGGCGCAACACAGGGTAATTGCAGTGGTCTTCCACCTAGCTTACTTGGAGGTGAAGAAGTAATAATCTGCCGTGTAATTGATGCGCGCAGGTATCCCGGCCGCGGCTTGAGAACAGCCCGCCTTGGGTGCCACACCGCCCACGGTACTGACGCGCTGTACGCTGGTGACCTTGCTGAACGAGCCTTCCGGGCCGACCGACTTCGCGGTAAGCAGCAACCAGGGGATGGCGTCGGCCGCTGGCGCGTCGGCACGTTCCTTTACCGTACCCAGGATCTTGCTGCCATCGGCCGATTCCCAATGCGGGCCGGCATAGTGTCGGCCGATCCTGTATCCGTTCGCGTCGAAGAGATCGGCTTCGGGAGCCACGAACGCCCATTCGTATCCCCCGGCTGGATCCTTTCTCGCACGGCACTCGTAGATCTGCACGCCCTTTGCGGGAACGATCATCGCCAGCGATTCGTTCGAGCCGGGTCTCAGCTTGTCCGGCACCTCGACTTTGGACTTCGGTGGTTGCAGGTTCGCGCAGCCGGCGACGAGGAGCACGAGCAAGAAGACCGTGACCTTCGATGTTTTGGACATGGTGTCCTCCGTCAGCCATCCCCTTTCGGTCAGGCGCAACGGCTCACCTCTTTCATGACTTTGGTTCGCTTGCATGATGTCAAATCCCTTTCATTGTCGGTTTCAAACGATACTGGCCACGGCCAACGGCTCGCGCGGGTGGACCTGCGCCAAACGCCCCATATGGCGTTGAACACACTGCATATACGTAGCGGCAAGTCATTTGGAGACAGCCGGCCAAGTCGGCGCAGTAACCTTCGCCAGCGTGCGTGATCCCGAATCCTCGCTGAAACGTGGTGGGGGGGGTCGGCGTTTGTCTTATGAT
>JAMQPH010000495.1 GCA_023717605.1 Pyrinomonadaceae bacterium | reverse complement strand
GCAAGCGGTTCTGTGTGTTGAGTCGCTCTGGCCAGGGCTGAGTAGTTCCTGCCGGTGTTGAGTACGGGATCCTTGGCACTGTAAGTGTGATCGAGCTCCCGCAGTCTCATCCGGAGGGAGAGGTACGCGATTCAGATGAGTCGCGTACCTCTTTGGCTGGGCAGGGTATAGGAGTTGTTCTAGTAAGGGTTGCGTTTATCGTTCAAGAACAAAGTTATACGTAATCAAGCCAGATACTTTCACCGGTTGGTCGCTGAGGCGCGTTGGTGAGAAGCGAGCTTGGTACGCCGCTTTCTCGGCTGTCTGTTTAAGTATCGGCGGGCCATCGATAGCTCTAGCCGACAACACCTTTCCGGTTTCATCAATCAGAACCTGGATACTTACCTTGCCCTGGATACCGAGGGCTTTTGCGGCTGGCGGATACAGCGGTTTCGGGAGCGACAAGGCCTCGCTGGTGATGACTCCCTTCGATACCACGACCGGTTTTGGTTTCGGCGGCACAGCGGGAGGCTGATCCACATCAACAACAACTCGAGTTAAACCTGTCGTCGTGGCCCCATTGCTCCCACGGCCGATGAGACCACCCGCCAGCCCCGCGTTAAAATCGCGGTCACTAACAACTGTGTGAACCCGATCGCGTACTGGTAGGCTCGGATTGGGTGTTGTCGATACAGTCTTTGGTGCCAGGTCCACGCGATCGACGCTTAAGATGAGGTTACGCCTTTCATCGAAATTCTGCGTGCTGTTGGTCCTGTGGGAATCAGGCTGACGAGCTGGCTCTGGTGCCCGCTCAGGCGCCGGAAGATCGACCAGCGGCATCATCGTCACGATCTCCAGATTCTGATCTTCCATGCGCGCATCGTAGGCGTAAATACTGACGACCCCGGCGATAACAAAGAGCAGTGCGTAGCTGGCGGTGGTGAAAAGAAAAAATGACCCGCGTCTCTTGAATTCACTTCCATGCGAACTCGATTCAATCAAGTTACTAAACATACTGTCCTCCCATGCCGGTGCCATTCGGGTCGCAGGAGCTTACTCCGCTACCTTAGACCCCGATACCGACCCGGAAGTTCCCCGCTGGATTGCCGATTGCCAATTGCTGATTGCCAATTGCGAAACAGGTTTCTTGGCAAGTCTTGAGCCCGGTTGCTTGGCGAGGCTTCGGACTCCATGCTGTGCACCGGGCATGGAATCCGGGAGTTTCTTCCAATCAGCAATCGGCAATCGAAATTGGCAATGATTGGACTTTGTACATTTAACATTCTAGGATGGCACCGCTCTCGCACCCCCTCTCAGGAGCTAGCCTAATGGCGACTAAGCAAGCCTTTCAGGAACAACTAAATCCATTTGAGATTGCCAAGCAACAGTTCAATCGGGCCGCCGACTACCTCGACCTCGATCCCTCCATGCGGCACGTGCTCGAGACGCCGAAGCGTCAGCTGATTGTCTCCATTCCCGTAAAGATGGATGGTGGGGATGTGCAGGTCTTCGAGGGATACCGCGTCCAGCACAACATCGCACGCGGGCCAGCCAAGGGAGGCATCCGTTATCACCCGAACGTCTCGCTCGATGAGGTCAAAGCGCTGGCTTCCTGGATGACGTGGAAGTGCGCCACAGTGGGCATTCCCTACGGAGGTGGTAAAGGTGGGGTCATCTGCGATCCGAAGCGAATGTCAAAGGACGAGTTGGAGCGTCTGACCCGCCGCTATGCTTTTGAAATTGCCCCCATCATCGGGCCCGATCGGGACATCCCCGCTCCCGATGTCTACACGGACGAGCAAACGATGGCCTGGATCATGGATACCATTTCGATGGTGCGTGGGCATACTGAACTCGGAGTGGTTACCGGCAAGCCGATATCGTTGGGTGGCTCACTGGGACGCAGTGAAGCCACCGCCCGCGGTTGCCTCTACGCGCTGCGCGAGGCTTGCAATGTGAAGGGCATGAGCCTAAAGGGATCGCGGGTGTCGGTTCATGGCTTTGGCAATGCGGGTGCGAACATCGCACGGTTGGTGGCGGCGGATGGAGCGCGGGTCGTCGCAATCTGTGACTCGAGGACCGGCCTTTATGCTGCGGGTGGAATCGATATACAGGAGGCGCTCCGACACAAAGCGAAGACCAGTTCTTTGTCCGGTCTGTCCGGAGTTAAAGAGATTCCGTGCGACGATGTGCTGACAGTCGATTGTGACATCCTGTTGCCCTCGGCGCTCGAGAACGCCATTACCCTCGCGAATGTTGGACAGGTGAAAGCCAGGATCATTGCGGAGTTGGCGAATGGGCCAACGACGCCAGGATCGGATCGAGTCCTGGCCGACAATGACGTGTTCCTGGTTCCAGATATTCTGGCGAACGCTGGTGGCGTCACCGTCAGTTATTACGAATGGGTGCAGGACCAGTACTCGTTCTTTTGGTCGGAGTCGCACATCAACGACACCTTGGAGCAGGCAATGCAGAAGGCATTCAGGAGTGTTCACGATACGGCGCGGCGCTACGACACGGATATGAGAACCGGAGCGTACATCCTTGCGGTGGACCGCGTGGCGGAGGCTACCCGAGTGCGCGGGATATTTCCTTAAAGAAAGACGTGCTTTGGTCTTTGGGCTTTGGTCTTTGTTCGTGATTTCACGGTTGATGACGACAAGCTCGATTGCGCGCGTGCAAAGCATCAAGTCCAAAGACCTAAGACCAAAAACCAAAGACCCAAGTTTCAATTGACTTATGAAAGACCAAATAACAGTTTACGAAAAGCCCACTTGTACGAAGTGCCGAGAAATGGATCGACTGCTTCGTGAGAGTGGCATGCCGTTCGAAAAGGTTAACTACTACATTTCGCCGCTTACTAAGAAGAAGCTGCGTGAATTGTTGGCGAAGATGAACTTGCCGGCACGCGCAGTCTTGCGAACGAGTGAGCCGATTTACCGCGAGCTCGGTTTAGGAAAAGACGAGTTTACCGAAGACGAGATCATTTCGTTGATGATTGAGCATCCTGACCTTATACAGCGCCCGATCGTCGAACGCGGATCGCGCGCGGTCCTCGGCCGGCCGACGGAAAATGTGAAGGAGTTGTTGTAGGGGCGGCCTCCTCCGTGGCCGCCCCATCTTCCGCAACCCTTCTCCTTTCGAGATCAACTTCATAACGACGACGTAGGGGTGTTCACGGAGGCACACCCCTACAACTGACATTTCGTAGATCGTCTTATACCGATGAAGAAACCTGATACCGTCTTCGCCTGTCAGAACTGCGGACATCAGTCGCGCAAGTGGATGGGAAAATGCCCGGAGTGTGGCGAATGGAACTCGCTTGTCGAGGAACGCGCGCGTGCGGCCAAAAAGGGGGGCGCGCGAAACGGGTTCAAGTTGAGGGACGTTGAGGCCGTCGCCTACGCCGAGATTGAATCGCAGGACGACGTACGCATTACCTCGGGTGTAACTGAATTCGATCGAGTGTTGGGTGGCGGCATCGTGCCGGGAACGCTGGTGCTGATTGGTGGTGATCCGGGCATCGGCAAGAGCACGCTGTTGCTGCAAGTGGCTGACCGGCTGAGCGCCGGTGGCACGGTCGTACTCTACATTTCGGGAGAGGAATCCGAGCGGCAAATAAAACTCCGAGGGGAGCGTCTGAAGATTGAGGCTAACAATCTGTATCTGCTGCCCGAAACCAATCTCGAGAACATCTTTCACGAAGTAGACCGCCTGAACCCCGGCGCGATCATCGTCGACTCGATCCAGACAGTCTTCTCGGCGTTGATTGAATCGGCCCCCGGATCGGTCTCGCAGGTGAGAGAAGTGGCCCACCAATTCCTGTTGTTGGCAAAGAACCGCACGATCCCGGTTTTCCTTATCGGCCATATCACCAAGGACGGTTCGATCGCCGGACCAAAGACGCTGGAGCATATCGTCGATACGGTCCTCTACTTCGAGGGTGAACGACATCACAACCATCGCATCGTGCGGGCCACCAAGAACCGCTTTGGCGCCGCGAATGAGGTTGGCATCTTTGAAATGACCGGCGCGGGACTGATGCCTGTCGCGAATCCATCCCAGATGTTTCTCCAGGAGCGCCCACAGAATGTTGCCGGCTCGGTCGTCACCGCTTGCATGGAAGGCACGCGTCCGCTGTTGGTTGAAATTCAGGCGTTGGTTTCCGGGACGAAGTACGGGACCGGCCGCCGGATGACGCAGGGTGTCGATCAGAACCGGGTCGCGCTCTTGATAGCTATGCTCGAGAAGCGTGTCGGATTGCAGATGCTTGGGGACGATGTCTTTGTAAACATCGCCGGCGGTTTGGAAGTTGATGAACCGGCCGCCGATCTAGGAGTCGTGGCCGCTATCACGTCCAGTTTCAAGAACGTTCCTATCGATCCTCATACTGCGGTGTTTGGTGAAATTGGTTTAACCGGCGAGGTGCGCGGAACGAGGCAGGCGGGGGTGCGCGCACGCGAGGCGCAGGCCCTGGGCTTTGAGAAAATCGTCATTCCCGCGTCAAACACTTCCGGGTTGGAACGAATGTTGGGAGTCAGAGTTGTCGGTGTTCGCTCGGTGGAGGATGCGCTACAGGAGTTGTTCTAGTTCGGATCGGATGGGGCTGCGTCAGCAAAGAATATGGGCCGCGAATTTTCACGGATGAACGCGGATCAAGAGGAAGAGAAAGATTAAATGCCTAACCATCTTGTCTTTGTGTTTCTGATCCGCGTGTCTCCGCGTTAATCCGCGGCTGATTAAAACAGTTCCACTCGATCACCCTGGCTCACATTTCCCATTGAGGTGACGGTGGCATAGATTCCCAGGTTTTGGTTTGCGTCCTTCACGATTGATCGCAGCACGCTTGGGTCCTTGGGCAGTCCGGAGTGCGCTTGGATCGTCATGCCGCAACGCGAGCAAGGGATTTCACACTTAAATTCCACTGAGCCGACGCGCAATGTGCGTCCGCTCCAATCCGCCTCGATTAGTCCCACAAACGCTTTGTTCGTTTCGATCAGGAAGTTCGGCCGAAAGCGGCGCACATCCCAGACGGCGTTCGGGTTGAGACTCGCCATCGCTTCTAATGATGCGGTGGTTAGTACGTTAATCGGGAAAGCATCAAAGTAAGTGCCTGGTGGAGAGGTAAATTCAAGAATCTCGGGCGGCAACACAGACAGATTGGGAATTGGCTCGTTTGCTTCACGGCTGAAAGCCTCGCGCACCGTATCTTCCTGCTTTGTTAGCTTAAGAATGGCCGGTAACGCCTCCCGAAAGGCTTTGAAGCGACTTAGACGCCCTAGCGTGCGAGCTGCGGCGCTCTTGCGCCGATAATGAGCCTTGTTGCTGGAAGGTTGAAGCGACCAAAGAGTAACTTCTTTTCCAAGAACCTCAGACAGCCGGGAGTTCACATCTGCGTCGCCGCTTCTGACCTGCTTGCCGTCAGGGAAAGTTATTTCAACGCTGGGGGTTCTGTCCCGAGTGGGTTGCTCTTGATAGCGTGCGGCGCACTGCAGCAGTATCGGGATATTCTTGCCGTTGGTTATTTCGCCGGTCTTTTCATCGCGAAGTGCCCACCCGCGATCCCCGGGGATTCCTAACGGCCCAACGGTGCATTCGTCTAACTTCTCACCGGCCATCGACTTCACCGGATGACGCCAAATCTGTTGAACTGTTCCGATAAACATCTCTGCCCCAATCGCCTTAGGGCGTGACTTCCTTCAAACAAGCAGCAGTTCGTGCATTGTCAGCGGCGTTACGCGCGGTCTCATTTGCCTTCGCGCTGGGAGGAATTTTCTGCGTAACGCAGATTTCCTCCGGAGTTACTTTAACCACTGCCAGGTATGACGTCAGGTGACTGGGATTCGCACTGTCCTCGCTGGCATTGACGCGCACAATCAACGCAACCGGCGTGATCTTTCCTTTACTCCTGGCCACGCGCCACTCGGCCTTGTTGCCAATACTTGAAAACGCATGAGTGACAACTTGCCAAAATTCCAGCGGATGTTTCTTGCCACCAGGAGTTACCACCGTTATAGACTGTCGGGCGTCGTCATCCAGGACCAGGAGTTTATAGCCAGCGATGCCCTGGCAGCTCTGCGTTGAGCTGCTGGTTTCCTGATCAACCTCGATGGTCTTGCACTTCGACGAAGAGATGTCGCTATAGACACTTTCCAGCTTCGCTTGCGCAATGATCGATTCGGCAGTTGCAGACAGGAGGACCAGGAAGATTGCCGCGGTCAAAAGCGTCGGCTGGGGGTGTGCCGTTTTTCGCATTTCTTTTGTTTTACTCCCGGTGTTAGCATTCGGCACCGAATTCAAATCTTTCTGCGCCGTCGATTTCGAAAGCCAACTTAAAGGAGTCTACCCGAATGTACAAGACGTATCGCACGTCTCAGCGTTTGATAATGATCTGTTTGTTCTTCGTCACTGGCATTTCTCCAACTCTCATTCGGGCCCAGCAAACGCCAACGCCCTCCCCGTCGCTGACAGCAAGCGAGTCCGATCCGCTTAAGAGTCTGCAGTGGCGCAGCATCGGTCCATTTCGCGGCGGGCGCGTCACCGCCGTTGCCGGAGTGGCGTCCCAACCGCTTGTCTATTACTTCGGCGCAACCGGAGGAGGAGTTTGGAAGACCACTGATGGCGGCATCAATTGGGAACCGATTACCGACGGGTCGGTCTTCGGCACCGGATCGGTGGGCGCGATTGGTCTTTCGGATTCAGATCCGAACACCATCTACGTTGGCATGGGCGAATCCCCCGTGCGCGGCAACGTCTCGCATGGTGACGGCGTTTACAAGTCGATGGATGCGGGAAAGACGTGGAAGCGTGTGGGGCTGGAAGACACGCGACAGATCGGACGTATTCGCGTTCATCCTCGTAATCCAGACGTCGTTTACGTCGCGGCATTGGGTCATCTCTTTGGACCAAATGAACAACGAGGCATCTTCCGATCGAAGGATGGAGGGAAAAACTGGGAGAGAGTTCTCCAACGTGGCGATAAGGCCGGTGCAATTGACCTGACTTTCGATCCCACCAACCCGAACATTCTGTACGCGGGTTTCTGGGAGGTCTATCGGAAACCGTGGACACTTGAGAGTGGTGGCCCGGGCGGCGGAATTTTCCAGTCGACTGACGGTGGCGACACCTGGAACGAGATCACGCGTAATCCGGGTCTGCCGAAAGGAATGGTTGGGAAGATCGGAATCACCGTGTCGCAGGCCAATCCCGATCGTGTTTGGGCCATCGTTGAAGCCGAGGACGGTGGCGTATTTCGCTCCGACAATGCCGGTCGCACCTGGACGAAAGTGAATGAAGAGCGGCGGCTGCGACAGCGTGCCTGGTACTACACTCGGATCTATGCAGATCCCAAGAATGCAGACACTGTCTATGTACTGAACACCGGATTCTACAAATCCAATGACGGCGGCAAGACCTACACCGCGATCCCCGTGCCTCACGGGGACAACCACGATCTATGGATAGCTCCCGACGATCCCGCCCGCATGATTAACTCCAACGACGGGGGAGCAAACGTCTCGTTTAACGGTGGTAGAAGTTGGACCGAGCAGGACCAGGCCACCGCGCAGTTCTACCGAGTCACCGTCGACAATGATTTCCCTTACAACATCTATGGCGCCCAACAGGACAACTCGACTGTGCGCATCGCCAGTCGGACAACTGACGGCAGTATTACCGAGGAGCATTGGTACGACGTCGGTGGTGGTGAATCAGGCTGGATCGCGCCTTCACCAAAGGATTCCTCAGTTATCTTCGCGGGCTCGTACGGCGGCTTGCTGACGCGTTATGACCGCAAGACCGGAGCGCTTCGCGACGTCTCGCCTTATCCGAACAACCCGATGGGTGCCGGAGCAGACGTTTTGAAATACCGGTTTCAGTGGAACTTCCCCATTCTTTTTTCGCCACACGATCCGAACACGCTTTACGCAGCTGGAAACGTGCTTTTCAAATCGATCAATGAAGGCCAGAGCTGGGAAATTATCAGTCCTGATCTCACTCGGAATGACAAGTCGAAACAGGGCCCATCAGGCGGGCCAATCACAAAAGACAATACCAGTGTCGAATACTACAGCACGATCTTTGCGACAATAGAGTCACCATTGCAGAAGGGCGTGATTTGGACCGGCTCGGACGATGGCTTGGTTCATCTTACCCGAGATGGCGGAAAAAACTGGGACAATGTGACCCCACCAAAGAATCTGATGCCGGAGTGGATTCAAATTAATTCGATCGAGGCATCGCCCAATGATCCGGCCACCGCCTATGTCGCGGCCACGATGTACAAGTGGGACGACTTCAAACCCTATCTCTACAAGACCAGTGACTTCGGCAAGACCTGGAAGAAGATCACCAACGGCATTCCCGAGGGCGCGTTTACCAGAGTGATTCGCGAGGACCCCAACAAGCGAGGACTGCTTTATGGCGGAACTGAAACCGGCTTGTATATGTCATTCGACGACGGCGCTGAGTGGCGCGCCATGCAGTTCAATCTGCCCGTGGTTCCCATAACAGATCTGGCGGTCCACAAACGTGAACAGGATCTCGTTGCCGCGACTCAGGGTCGTTCGTTCTGGATCTTTGACGATCTGCCGCTGCTTCACCAAATGATGGAGACTGGCAAAGCCGCTACACCGACAACTCGGCTCTTTAAGCCCGAGGCCGCGTATCGCATGCAAGGCGGTGGAGGCTTCCCGCTTCCGGCGACGGCGACTGTCGGCAAGAACCCGCCCAACGGCGTGGTGGTTTACTACTCTCTTAAAGCCAAGCCGACCAGTGATGTGGTGGTTGAGTTTCTCGACTCTACCGGAAAGTCCATACGAAAGTTCACTGCGGCAGCGAAGCCATCTCCCTCACCGGTTCAGGGCTCGACGTCTGGAGAACAGCCGGCGGCGGCAGAAGAGGGCGGACCTCCCGGCGGTGGGGCACCGCCGGCGCGAGTTCCGATCGATGTGGGATTCAACCGATTCATCTGGGACATGCGTTATCCGGATGCGGTACGTTTTCCGGGCATGATTCTATGGGCCGGGGAAACTCGCGGGCCGCGAATTGTACCGGGAAGTTATCAGGTAAAGCTCACTGTCGATGGCGCAACTATGATTGAGAGCTTTGAAGTGAAGGCGGATCCGCGTCTTTCGGCAAGCTCCGCTGACTATGCGAAGCAGCTCGAACTCGGACTCAGGATCCGAGATAAGGTAACCGAGACTCATAATGCGGTGATTCAGATTCGCGATGTCCGCAAACAAGTGGAAGACTTACTGAAGCGAGTCAAAGACCAACCCAACTTCAAGGTGATTAGCGACGCGGCTACCGCCCTGAATAAGAGTCTCACGGAGATTGAAGAGACGCTGTATCAAACCAAAAACCAGAGCAGCCAGGATCCTTTGAACTTTCCGATCCGCCTCAACAACAAACTGGCTGCACTCGGCGGCGTGGTGTCTCGCGGCGACGCAGCACCAACGGATCAGTCTTACGCGGTCTACCAGGAGTTAGTGACGCAGATAGATGCTCAACTGCAGCGTCTGGCTCGAGTCATGAGCACCGATGTACCAGCCTTCAACCAACTCGTAAAAGACCAGAACGTCCCGGCGGTGGTAGTTAAGCCATTGCGGGGCGAAGGTCAACAACCGTAGTCTTATTTGAAGTTAGGCCGCAAAAAATTGAAGGCGAGGGAGTAAATGTCTCTTATAGTTGCTCACTCTTACCGGTTTGGCTTGCGGAGTTTCATTCACACCGCGGCTTCAGCCCGGTGGTCAAAGACCCCTCTCATATGCTTCTAACCGTTTCAACGGTTTTCGTTGTCGATACGCCTCAATCGCGGCCCAAACCGTTGAAACGGTTTCGGAACGAAAGGAACCCACCCTGGCCACCGGGCGCAAGCCCCGGTGTGAATG
>JAMQPH010000483.1 GCA_023717605.1 Pyrinomonadaceae bacterium | reverse complement strand
CACCAACGGAGAACGCTACAACAAGATCATCGCCATCTGGTCGGAGGTGACTGACAAGGTTGCCAAGGAAATGTTCAAGGCCATGGACGACCGCGAGAAATCCACGGGTGAACTGAATCCCATCCTGGTGATGAGCGACTCCGGTGCTCGTGGTAGCGCCCAGCAGATTCGGCAGCTGGCCGGAATGCGCGGCTTGATGGCCAAGCCCTCAGGCGAAATCATCGAGACACCTATCCGCGCAAACTTCCGAGAAGGTCTGGACGTTTTGCAATACTTCATCTCGACTCACGGCGCTCGCAAAGGTCTGGCTGATACGGCCCTTAAGACAGCCGATTCGGGCTACCTGACTCGGCGCCTGGTCGATGTTGCGCAAGACGTAATTATCAGTGAACCAGACTGCGGCACCCTGCGGGGCATCTCCGCCAGCGCCATCATTGAAGGCGGCGAGGAAATCGAGTCGTTGCGCGATAGGATCGTGGGCCGGACAGCACTCGAAGACGTCATAGACCCGGTTGAAGGTCGCGTAATCGTCGAAACTAACGAAGAGATCGACGAGGATCTGTCATCCGAGATTCAGCGTTCAGGCGTGCAACGCGTGCGTATTCGCTCGGTCCTTACTTGCGAATCGCGGCGGGGTTGCTGCATCAAGTGTTACGGGCGCAACCTGGCCACTGGGCGACCGGTGGAGATTGGTGAGGCAGTGGGTGTGATTGCCGCGCAGTCAATCGGCGAACCGGGCACCCAGCTTACGATGCGTACGTTCCACATCGGCGGTACGGCGCGACTGGAAGAGTCGTCGAAACACGAAGCTCGCCAGGACGGCACAATCAGATATCTTGATCTCCAGACGGTTAAGAGCCGCAAGGGCGAGCGGATTGCAATGAACCGCAACGGATCATTGATCATTGTTGACGATCGTGGTCGCGAGGCGGCACGCTATCAGATTGTTTACGGCGCCCACATTCTGGTGGAGGACGGCGCGCGTGTGAACCAGGACCAACTGCTGGCCACCTGGGATCCATTCACCTTCGCAATCCTGACGGAAGTTGCGGGACATGTTAAGTTCCAGGACTTGAAGGAAGGCGTGACTTTTGATGAAGAAGTTGACGAAGTAACCGGGCAGTCGCGCATGGTTGTGAAGGACTCGCCCGACGAGAAGAAGCAGCCGCGTTTCGAGATTCGCAACGCCAGCAACAAGATCCTGAAGACTTACCAGATGCCTGTACGTGCGAATTTGATGGTCACCGACGGCGAGACTGTGGAGCCAGGCGACATCATTGCGAAGATTCCGCGCGAGACAACCAAGACGAAAGACATCACGGGCGGTCTACCGCGCGTCGTCGAGCTTTTCGAAGCGCGCCGGCCGGCGGAGACTGCGGTAATGTCCGAAATCGACGGTATCGTCAAACTCGGTCCTATTGCCAAGGGCAAACGTAAACTAATTATTACCGGCGACGACGGGGAAGAGCGCGAGTACGATATTCCTCGTGGTACGCATATCAATGTGCAGGAGGGGGACCGAGTGCGTGCCGGAGAGGCGCTCATGGATGGCCCGCTTAACCCACACGACATTTTACGCGTACTCGGAATGCAACGTCTGCAAGAATATCTCGTCAACGAGATTCAAGAGGTCTACCGCTTGCAGGGTGTGAACATCAACGACAAGCACATCGAAGTGATCGTTCGACAGATGTTGCGCTGGGTGAAAATCAAGGAAGTCGGCGATACGGACTTCCTGCTCGAGGAGCAGGTGGATCGCTTCCGCTTCACGGACGAAAACGAGCGCGTCAATCAGGAAGACGGCGAGGTGGCACAGGCCGAACCGCTGCTGCTTGGTATAACCAAGGCGTCGCTTTCTACTGACTCCTTTATCTCCGCGGCATCGTTCCAGGAGACCACGCGTGTACTCACCGAGGCTGCTATTTCCGGCCGCATTGACTACCTGCGCGGCTTGAAGGAAAACGTGATCATGGGGCGGCTGATTCCTGCGGGCACCGGTATGGAGTATTACCGCAACGTGGACGTAGAACGCGACGAAACAATCGATCAAGCACGCGAGCGTGAGCTTGACGAATTTCCCGACATCGTTGGAGGCCATGAGATGGCCATGCCTCAACGCGCACCGCTGGTGAGCGCGGCGGCCGCAGATGGCGACGGCGACGTCGAAGTATGAGGCACTTGTAGGACTGGTTAGCAGTTTTCTAAAGAAGAGACTGGCCGGGTTTGCACCTTTGGCCGGTCTCTCTTTTCTGAAGCGCAAGGGTTTGACCCAACAAACCTCGAAGGCCAGGCCGAACTTGTTTTGGCGTTTTTTGCCGCCGGCGATAAAGGCGTTTTCAACGGTTGCCAATCCTGCAGCTTTTGTATATAGTCGGCTCAATTAGACGGTGGCTGAATGCTTCCGTCTCAGTGGTTGCTGGGGTGAGGACAGTAACCACAAATTAGAAAAGGCGCGACGGCCCAAAAACTGTCGCGCCTTTTCGCTTGTGCCTGACACATCAGCAACACTGCCATCGCAGTTCTCCCGCTCCAGAGAAGCTAACCTTCAGGGTTCTCGACTTGTGCGACATTGTTGTCCAGGCGACCTAAATCCGCACAGACTACATTCTTCCAAGCGCCATGATCCGACACATTTCCGTGCAGGCCGTAACGTTTGTGGCGTGCGATTCTTAGCCGGTCCGCGTCTGCCGGAGGATAAATCAGCCAGATTTGAAAATTCCCGGATTTAGAACCAAACCACAGCCTTCAGATCAGGAATTGGCATAAGCATTGCCCCTAAAGCTTTCACCCGTCCGGTTAAGTTTAAAGTTTGTGCTTTTTTGAGGCAGTCGACCGTCGCAGAGCCTAAGGACTTGTGCAACCACAATGAGGGGGATGAGTCATGACGATGAGCGACAAGGAAGTTCGTTTGTTCCCAGAAAGACACGAAGGTTCGGCACAACGAGCCAGGCAAGCTTCACCTAACGTTGTTGAGGATGTGCGTTCAACTGTGGAAAGTCAGTTTCGGCAGATGGAGCAAGTCCACGATCGCATTCGAGCTGAGGAGTTGGCCACCCGTCTGGCAGAACACACGATTGACTGACTGCGGTGCGACTGTGGCTTTGAAAATGAGCGGCGGGACGCTCCTTCAGTGTCAACCGTCAGCCGAGCTTGATTCGTGGCGATTATGGCAACGCTCTGGAAGGTTCGCGGATTAAATCCTAGAAAATTAGGTAAGCGCCTCTGGAATGAGATACAGCAGGACGACGTTTTTGGCCGTGCTGCTCAACTCTCCTATTATTTTCTGCTTTCCCTCTTTCCTCTCCTCATTTTCCTGACGTCTCTTATAGGCGTAATTGTCGGCAGCGAGAGTAGTATCCGCCGAAGTCTGTTTAGCCGTTTGTCTCAAGTTATGCCGCCTGCGGCGTTCGGCTTAATTGATTCGACCATGCAGGAAGTGGCTGCGGCGAGCAGCGGAAGCAAAATATCCTTCGGTATTTTGGCAGCACTCTGGGCGGCCTCCAACGGAATGGGAGCGATCACGGAGGCACTGAACGTTGCCTATGACGTTAAGGAGTCTCGACCCTGGTGGAAGCAAAGGCTAACAGCCATTTCGTTAACGATCGGGCTGTCGGTATTGATCATCGGCGCGCTGGTGCTTGTCCTCTCAGGCGGCAAGATCGCGGACAATCTTGCCGCAAACTTCGCGCTGGGAACGGTATTCACATTTACCTGGAGATTTTTGCAGTGGCCCATTGTGTTCGCCACTGTGTTGTTCGCCTTCGCAATGATCTATTACTTCGCTCCTGATGTGCGGGACCAGGAGTGGGTCTGGATTACACCCGGCGCTGTTCTTGGAGTCGTTCTCTGGCTGCTCGTTTCGTTTGGCTTCCGCCTCTACCTCCACTACTTCGACTCGTACAGCAAAACATATGGCTCACTAGGCGCTGTAATTGTTCTTATGCTGTGGCTCTTTTTCACCGGCGCTGCCGTGCTTATCGGTGGTGAAGTAAACGCTGTGATAGACAATGAAGCAGCTGAGGCTGAAGCTGTTGATGTGAAGGCCAAGAGTGAAAAGCAATCCTAAGGTGGACTCCGAGCTTCAGAATACGCGACAGGCACAAAGGCCGGGCAGTAGAACTTTGCTCTCCACACCGGCCTTCATGAAAAAGATCGATCAATTCTTACCGCCGACTCGTTACCTGCGTTGAAACGTATTCAAGTCGTCTACCCGCTGCCGGAGTACTAGCGATAGCCGTTCAACCTCTTCGGGCAGGTAGTTAGCTGCGCGGAATGCGTCCTTGATCTGTTCTTCGCTGAGTTGGGCCAGTAGGTCGCCGATCCACTTGGCATCGCTAATCGTAATGTTGTCGAAAAGCCTCTTGCTCTTACCGCCGTAATTGAAATCGATCACGTCGCGCTTAACGGCTTCTATGAAGTTGGCCTTCACAAAATCCGAAGGCTTATTGCGGCTGCGCGAAATGAAGCCTCCCGTCTTTCCAAATGAGCCCTAAGTCGCTGATGATGTAGCGCAATTCACTCTTCCCGGTCCTTTGGTTGCGAGTCGCGAGAATCTCATTGGTTGAATCTTTGATGTCCCAGTTGTTTATGAGAGCCGAGTTTTCGCCCATTACTCGACGGTCAACGGAATCTGCAATCAAGGTGCCGCTGGGTAGACGCCGTGGAAGAGGTTTCGACCGGCAGAGGCCTAATACTCAGCAGCTTGTTAGTTGACGGCACGACTCAGCGCAGTGATTATCTGTTTCCATGCAGAACGGATTAGCTTTCGACGTAGCTGTAATTGGGGCCGGTGTGTTTGGCGCGTGGACGGCTTACCTCATTCGAAAGAGTGGGGCAAGTGTGATCTTGATCGATCAGTACGGCGCTGGTAACAAGCTTTCAAGTTCAGGAGGCGAGACGAGGATTATTCGCGCGGGGTATGGCCCGGATGAGATCTACTCGCGTTCGGCAACCAGGTCGCTCGAGCTGTGGTGCCATCTGGGCCAGCAAGTTGGGCTGCGACTTTTTCATCGTACCGGAGTTCTGTGGATGGCCGGGCAGCAAGACGCTTACTCGATGAACACCCTGGAAACTTTCGAAAGAATGAACGTGGCGTTTGAAAGGCTAACATCCACTGAACTCTCGCGAAGGTTTCCTCAAATTGAGGCGAGATCGATTGCCTGGGCCATACTTGAGTTAGAGGCTGGTGTGCTGATGGCTAGGCAGGGTGTTAGCGCGGCCGTCAAGGCGGCAAGGCGAGAAGGGGTGGAATATGTTGAGGACTCGGTTTTGCCACCTCAGGGTAAGGGCTGGCTGGAGTCAGTGGCTACGGTCGGCGGGAAACGAGTCAGTGCCGGAACGTTCGTGTTTGCCTGCGGACCGTGGTTACCCAAAGCGTTTCCTGAAATTCTCGGCCGACTCATTCGGGTCACGAGACAAGAGGCTTTCTATTTTGGCGTTCCTTCGGACGACAGCCGGTTCGCATCGCCGGCGATGCCAGTTTGGATCGATTTCAATGATTTGGTGTACGCGATTCCGGATGTCGCGGGCGGTGGCTTTAAGCTTGCCATCGATGCACATGGACCGGAGTTTGATCCTGACAAAGGCGATCGCGTTGCCACTCGAGAAGGATTGGCAGCAGTCCGCAAGTATCTGTCGTTGCGGGTTCCCGCGCTCGCAAATGCGCCTCTACTCGGAAGCGAGGTTTGCCAGTACGAGAACACGTCGAACGGCGATTTTCTGATCGACCGGCACCCCACACGTGAAAATATTTGGCTGGTCGGGGGAGGCTCGGGGCACGGTTTCAAGCACGGGCCCGCGGTTGGTGAATATTTAGTGAAGAGAATGTCAGGTGGCAGCGATGTCGAGCCGCGATTTTCGCTGACTTCGAAAGCCACGATGCATCGTCGTAGTGTCTATTGAGAGGCGTGGAACAGGTCAAAACAAAAAAAAGACCGGCGATGCTAGCGAATCGCCGGTCTGGTTTTTACAGACTTGCGTCTGTCCCCTTGGAATCCATTCCTGTTCTGATTAGGGCGCCGGTGTGGGCGGGGTCGCACCCTGCGGAACTATCCAAAGTTCTACCGTCATGTAACTTCGCGGCGGCCCCACGACAGTGACGATGCGTCCGGCGTCAAACCCACGGGAATTAACCAGATAATCAACGATGCGACTTCTCTGAGTTTGCACTTGCGCCGATCGGCCGCCCGGCGCGGGGTAGACAATCACATAAGCTTTCGAAGAAGGATCGTTCTGCAGATCGATCGCATAATTATCCAAACGGGCCTTCTCGTCGTTTCGGGCTATTTCGCCAAATTCGTCAAACTTCTTGCCCTTAAGCGGCACGGGAAAGGAAACCGAACAACTCGCGGAACAGTCCAAAGGGTATCCACCCATCGACAGCGTTGCGCGGAGCGTTTGGCCGGCCAGACCGGCAGTGTCAACTTTGATGGAGGCAGTGCCTTGTCCTTCAATGATTCTGCCCGCCGAAACAGTCCAGTTAAAGTTTGGAGTCACGTTGCCGGAGCCGCCAGTCAGGGACGAAGTGAATGTTACTGGCTGGTCAAGCTCAACTCGATCGGGACAAGTTATGTAAACACTTGGGCAAACCGGCGGTGGGGGCGGTGGGCATTTGACAAAAACTGCTATGGAAGAAAACGCCTCGCACGATTCATCGCCGATGCCTGTGCCAACTGCCAGGAATGCCTTGTAGTAACCTGGTCTGACTCCGGAGAGGTCCCAGGTAACGGCGTCGCCATTACCGTCGATGCGTCCGGCACTGGTGGTCCAGTTGTAACGGATGGGATTTCCGCTGGCTGACGTTGCTCTTGCATTGAGACGCACGAGAGACGCAATCGTGTCGCCTTCGCAAGCGTTGAGCACCGCTTGATCGGCTGCGAGGCTGACGGTTGGCGGCGCAAACACGAGAGTTTCTTTCGCTTTCTGACCCAAAGCTTCAGAGGCAGAAATGCTCAATCCAACTAAAACAAGTGGCAGCAACAATGCGATGGGGGTGCGCTTAGGTCTGAACATTTCGACTCCTTGATGACTCGTCTGTCATTCCCAGACTCCGGCGAGCGGCCGGAGTGTCTTTCTTTAGCAATATCAGTTGAGAAAGGAAAAGGGACAATCCCAGTCCGTTTCCATAACCATTAGCCGGCTGGTGGGCCCTTCGCCCTTGATGTCCGCGGGTTACGTTTGCCTAATCTATTCTGAAAACCATTCCTTAGCAAGTTTGACTCACCCCTAAAATTGGCGTAGATACGGTGTGCTCCCTAACAGCTTATCGGTTTTGCGGGAATCTGGCATGAGATGCATCGTCCTGTTCATACTTGTTTTCATGTTTTTTGGGCAAGCCGCTTGTTCTCGGAAGCAGTCAAAGCAGGCCGAAGCCGAATCGGCAGCCCAGACCGCGAAGACAGTTGAGAGTGAGCGCTCGGAAGCGCGCGTCTATTTGGAAAAGGGCCGGCAGTTCTATCGGAACGACCAGGACACCCAAGCCGCCGAAGCGTTTCAACAGGCGTTGAAGTTGGACCCCGACCTTGCGGAGGCGCACTTCCGCCTGGGTCTCGCCTTCGACGCGCTCGGTCAGGAGCAAGAGGCAGAGACAGCCTACAAGAAGGCGGTCGAAGCTTACAAAAAATACTTGAGCATTAGCGGGAATAATGAAGATGCTGAGGCTCACTACAATCTCGGCCAGACATATGCTGGGCTCCATCTCTATGGTGAGGCCGTCAGGGAATATCGCCAGGCCACGCGTTTAAAGCCGGATGATGCGGCCATCCATTACGATCTAGGGCTGGCACTTATGAG
>JAMQPH010000480.1 GCA_023717605.1 Pyrinomonadaceae bacterium | reverse complement strand
TGGACGCATCGTCGGTATTGAAACAGTTGACAAGATGACCGCTCGCCAGATTGCGGCAAAAGTTCGACAGCGTTTTCTAAAATAGAGTTTGCCGATAGCGGAATAGGGTATGAACCAACTCCCTCCCGCCTTCTGGAGCATCTCTGCGACCGAGATATTCCAGCACCTTGGAACGGCCAAGGAAGGATTGAGCAGTGAGGGAGCCAGGCAGCGGCTCGCCCACTATGGCTCTAATCTCCTGAAGCCCCAAAAGCGGTCGGATGTGCTCACGCTGCTGCTGGCTCAATTCAAGAGTCCGCTCATCCTCATACTTTTCTTTGCCACCGGATTGTCTTTTTTTTTACGCAATCCTGTTGATGCGTTTATTATTCTTACCATTGTCCTCGTAAGCGGCCTCCTCGGGTTTTGGCAGGAGCACAGCGCAACCAACGCAGTGGAGAAGTTGCTCGCCATTGTGCAAATTAAAGCTACGGTGCTTCGTGATGGAAACCCCCATGAAATTCCAGTCGAAGAGATTGTGCCAGGAGATATCGTCATTCTGAACGCTGGAGATATCGTCCCGGGTGACTGTCTGGTTGATGAATCTAAAGATCTCTTTGTAGATGAAGCAACCCTGACGGGTGAAACCTACCCTGTAGAGAAATCGGTTGGGGTGCTTGCGGCGGAGACGCCGCTTGGCCAGCGGACAAATGCGCTATGGATGGGAACCCATGTCGTCAGCGGCAGTGCCGCGGCACTGGTCATAAGCACAGGCAAGCAAACCGAGTTCGGCAAGGTCTCCGAGCGGTTAAGACTCCGGCCGCAGGAAACGGACTTTGAACGCGGCATACGGCGATTCGGCTATTTCCTTATGGAAGTCACGCTGATCCTGGTGATAGCTATCTTCGCTATCAACGTCTACTTGGCACGTCCGGTCCTGGACTCCTTCCTCTTTTCCCTGGCGCTCGCGGTTGGGCTCACCCCGCAACTGTTGCCGGCGATCATCAGCATCAACCTTGCCCACGGCGCCAAACGAATGGCGCAAGGGAAGGTGATCGTCAAACGGCTCGCTTCGATTGAGAACTTCGGCAGCATGAACGTGATCTGCTCCGATAAAACCGGCACCTTGACTGAAGGGAGTGTGCATTTACAGTCCGCCCTTGATGTAGAAGGCGCTCCGAGCGAGAAAGTCCTTCTTCACGCTTATCTCAACGCGTTTTACGAGACCGGCTTTACGAACCCGATCGATGAAGCGATCCGCACCCATCGCCACTTTGAGCTGTCCGGCTACCGGAAGGCGGACGAGATCCCTTATGATTTTCTTCGCAAACGTTTGAGTATCCTGGTTGCCCATGATGATACCCATTTGATGGTAACCAAAGGGGCGCTGGCGAACGTGCTCGCCGTCTGTTCAACGGCGGAAACTGAGAGGGAACTGGTTGTCGATATCGCGACGGTGCGGGACCGCATCCAACAACATTTGGAGGAGTTCAGCAATAAGGGTTGTCGTACGCTAGGCGTCGCATACAAAAATATGGGGGCTGCATCACTCATGAGCAAAGTCGACGAAGCAGGCATGACGTTTTTGGGATTCCTCGTGCTTTTTGATCCGCCCAAGCCCGATATCATCGAGACCATTGCCGGTTTGAAGAACCTCGGCGTTACACTGAAGATCATCACCGGAGACAATCATCTGGTCGCCGCCAATGTCAGTCAGCAAATGGGATTGTCGAATACAAAAATCCTCACCGGGGCAGACCTCCGTGATTTGAGCGATGGCGCTCTGCTCAGACGTGTGGTCGACGTGGACGTCTTCGCTGAAATCGAGCCCAATCAGAAAGAGCGCATCATCCTCGCCCTCAAGAAGGCTGGCAACGTCGTGGGGTATATGGGAGACGGCATCAACGATGCCTCGGCGCTCCATGCCGCCGATGTTGGTATTTCCGTTGAGAGTGCCGTCGACGTTGCCAAAGAGGCGGCGGATATCGTTTTACTCGAAAAGGATCTGGGTGTTCTTGTGCACGGTGTGCGCGAAGGGCGGACGACGTTCGCGAATACGCTGAAGTATGTCTTCATGGCCACCAGCGCCAATTTCGGCAACATGTTTAGTATGGCCGGAGTATCGCTCTTCTTGCCGTTTCTCCCGTTGTTGCCCAAGCAGATTTTGCTCACCAACCTAATGACCGATTTCCCCGAGATGACGATCGCGACCGACAGGGTAGACAGCGAAATGATTGACTATCCGCGACGGTGGGACATCAAGGCCATCCGCAAGTTTATGATTACCTTCGGCCTGGTGAGTTCGGTGTTTGACTACCTCACTTTTGGCGCGCTTGTGACCATCCTACATGCTACTCAGGATCAATTCAGAACCGGCTGGTTTCTCGAGTCAGTTATTTCAGCATCATTGATTCCGTCTCCCATATATCCCACGACATTTCCGGCCTTCTTGAGGGCGAGGATGATGCGCTCTTTCTGATTGGGCTCAATTTCGGCGAAGACGTCCACGTCAACCACATGCTTGAGCAGCGCGCCATCGCTCAACTGGCGGAGGTCCGGCCCTGTGAGGATTTTTGTACTCGATAATCCCATCTGTTGACTGACATTGACCGCGACCAGGTGATTGTCTCCGGTGATGATCTTCAGTGCAACGCCGAGGGTTTTCAGACTGGCAATGGTCTCGATGATATTGGGCTTGGGCGGATCAAAAAGAACGAGGAATCCCAAAAACGTCATGCTGGTTTCGTCGTCTTTGTTCATCCGTGATCCGGATCCCATATTTTTGTACGCGACGCCCAGCGTACGGCAGCCCTTACTACTGAACTCCTCGAAGTGCTGCTGAATTCGGTCCCGCACCACGGCGATGTCGACATCGGTTCCCGCTCCAGTTTCCGCCGCTGAACAGACGGCGAGCACATTTTGCAGCGCG
>JAMQPH010000467.1 GCA_023717605.1 Pyrinomonadaceae bacterium | reverse complement strand
TTCGCTTTTTAGCCAGTCCTTCGAAGCTGACGGTAATTCTCCCGAAGCTCTGCTTCCCAAGCACACCGAATTTCTGATCGACAGGCGAGGATATATCCGGGCCCGATGGATTGCGAAGGAGGGTGGCGGTTGGCTCGACATCGAAAATCTTTTACAGGAAATCGAAATCCTACAAAAAGAAAAGTCCCAAGCACCGGCGCCGGACGATCACGTTCACTGATAAGCGGGCTGCGCCCGCTCCAAGGCAGTTCAAAACATTCCAGCCGTTTAAATCGTTCGAAACGTTTAAACCAGCGTCTACATGGTTTCTGAGCTGCTCCAGTCTCTTGACGCCCCTCACTTCCCTGTACTAATCGTTCAAGAAGCGCGCGGCGCGCGGTAATGCACAGAAATGAAAGGATTCACCGATGCAGATCATTGATGCGGACGGCCATATTAACCCGACTTCGCGGATTCGATGCTAGGTAAAAAAATATTGCACGCACAAGTGATTGGATTGCAAGGGATGAAGTGAGCTGAAATAGGCGAAACGGCTTGTAGTGCAGACCTACCCCCTGTTCAAGTGGTGTTGGATGTGGATAATCGAATATCGAAATGTTCCTGCGTTCCTCATCGCGCAAGAAGGACGGCAAAGAGCACCGCTACTTTAGCATCGTCGAGAACAAGCGGGTGGCCGGCGGGCGCGTGGTGCAACGCCACGTGTTGTATCTGGGCGAGATCAATTCTTCACAAGAGTTAGCGTGGCGTAAATCGATCGAAGTGTTCGAGGACGGTCGGGAGCAGCCGAGCACGCTTTCGTTGTTTCCCGCAGAATGCTTTGAGGCGGTGACTGCTGATGCATCAATCGTACGGGTGCGGTTGTCAGAGTTGGAGCTGTGGCGGCCACGCCAGTGGGGCGCAAGCTGGCTGGTGGTGGAGTTGTGGCAAAAGTTAGAGCTGGATCGGTTTTGGGGCGAGCGTCTTTCTCCTAGTCGTAAAGGGACGCGCTGGGATCAAGTATTGTTGGTGTTGGTAGCCTATCGGCTGATCGCACCGGGCAGCGAGTGGCGGCTACATCGAGAATGGTTCGGTCGCACCGCTTTGGCCGATCTGTTGGGAGCGGACTTCGCCCTGGCCGAGTCGCATAAGCTCTATGCTTGTCATGATCTTTTGCTCAAGCACAAACAGGCGTTGTTCGATCATCTGGTGGGTCGCTGGCGTGACTTGTTTAACGCCAGCTTCGAGGTTCTGCTCTATGATTTAACCAGCACTTATTTTGAGAGCGAGCCGCCGCAAGATGAGAACGACAAGCGGCGCTTTGGCTACAGCCGCGACAAACGCAGAGACTGTGTGCAGGTAGTGATTGCGCTGATCGTCACGCCGCAGGGTTTTCCGCTGGCCTACGAGGTACTGGCGGGCAACACGTTGGACAAAACGACGCTACGAGAGTTTTTGCACAAGATCGAAACGCAATACGGCAAGGCCGAGCGTATCTGGTTGATGGATCGGGGCATCCCGACCGAAGAGGTGCTCCAAGAGATGCGCCACAGTGATCCGCCGGTCAAGTATTTGGTAGGCACGCCCAGGGGACGGTTAACCCGGTTGGAGAAGCAACTGGTGGATAAGCCCTGGCACAGCGCGCGGCCCGGAGTCAAAGTGAAACTGCTCACTGAGCAAGGGGAGCTGTATGTGCTGGCCGAGAGTCACGATCGAATCGCCAAGGAACGCTCGATGCGCCGGCGCCGACTGAAGTGGCTGTGGGCACGGCTCAAGCAACTGAGCGCCATGACGCTCACACGCGAAGATCTCCTCATGAAGCTGGGGGCGGCAAAGCAGCAAGCTCCCAGTGCTTGGCGCTTAATCAAAATCGAGGTGGACAAACAACAAGCAACCTTCAGCTATCGCTTGAATCGGGCGAAACTGCGCACGGCGCGGCGACGCGAAGGGCGCTATTTGCTGCGCACCAATCTGACCGAGAGCGATCCGGCCAAGCTGTGGAGCTTGTACCTCCAACTGGTGGCAGTGGAAGAAGCGTTTAAAAACCTCAAAGGAGATCTGGCGGTCAGGCCGATCTTTCATCAAAACGAACAGCGCGTCGAAGCGCACATCTTCGTGTCGTTTCTGGCTTATTGTCTGCACGTCACGCTGGGACAAAGACTCCATACGCTCGCGCCGGGACTCACCCCGCGCAGTGTGCTGGAGCAGTTCGCCGCACTCCAGATGATCGACGTGCATCTGCCCACCACCGACGGTCGTAAGATCATTCTCACGCGCACCACCCAACCCGAACCGCAACTAAGGCTGCTGTTGGATAAACTCAAGCTACAATTACCGGCACAACCGCCGCCCAAAATCAGCGCTGCTCAAGCCACGTCAGCCACTGCTCTGTAGTGCAGACCTTTAGAACCTGCTAGTTGATTTATCAACTACTTATAACCTTTGAACCCCGCGAATCCGCGAAGTCGGGCCCTAGCCGCAGGATGCCTAAGCAGGAGCGGTAGGCCTGCTCGGGATGAGTACGGCTTGAGATGATCTTTTGGACCAGTTCGGCGGTTTTGGGACCGATCTTATTGGCCCAGTCGATGATGCGAGACGG
>JAMQPH010000457.1 GCA_023717605.1 Pyrinomonadaceae bacterium | reverse complement strand
GAGGGTTGCCATTCGGAAGAAGTCATGGTGTTCGAGGCGACGTATTTAGTGGCAGTGTTGACGTTGGGCCAAATGTCGCCATGTTGCGGCCAAAACGCCGCCCAAATATCGAAAGTTTTACGCCCCAATAACAGGTCGATCGGCATATCCAACATCTTTTTCACGGCTGCTCCGATCGCGTCGTCGTCAAAGGGCGCACACCATCCGCCATATGCAAAGCCGGCGCTCGTATCCTCGTCCGGCCCGCCCCCTGCTTGTATGACGCCATCAAGAGTAATGTGTTCAAGTACGGTAATTTTTCTCATGATCGAGTTCCTTCTACTCCTATCTGATCTTCATGTGGCGAATACGTCTTAACGGAAGCCGTGATCGCCGCCGAAGTCTCTGAGCGCGACCCTCGCGCACGAGAAAATTATTTCATCAGCCCACCTTTTTCATTCTGAGCCTCGACCCGATTTCGTATTGCCGCTTCAAGAATTTCAATGTTTATATCTTTTAGAGTTTTGAACCTGATGCAATATCCGGTCACGCTTGCCTTGCCGAGTACTTTTCCATATGTCTGGGCTAAGTATTTCTTATCTTCGATACCAAGGATATAGACAGAGATCCCGGTTTTGTTTGCGCTCAAACCAATTTGATAAAACTCTCTCGTTGTTCCATCAGCATATTTCATAGCGTGAAGTCCATATCCTATATTGGGATTAGAAACAGTTTTATTTTCACTGTTTTTACCATCCAAGAACCATAATTTACACGCTGGCATTACTTGCAGAATGATGCGGTGCAACGCTTCCATGTCGCTGCGTTTTGGTTCAGGTTGGCTGCTAATATACTTTTGGATTTGTTCTTGTACGTTCATACAAAATATAAGATTACGGGTAGCTTAATTTTCCTTTTCAAATCTCGCTAAGCGGCATTACCGAGATCGTGTCACCGACGACGATGCGCGCGCCAGAGTCGTTCTTGGACTGCGTGTCGTGTGAAAAGTCGAGTGCCTCGACGAAGCCATCGACTTTGATAGGTCGGCGACCGGGCGGTTGATAATTACATGTTTACTCATTGATTTCTCCTTTGTTTTCTCAATGTTTGTGGTCCGCCGTGCTCGGAGCCGGCGTTCCGTCGGAATAACGTTCGACGGCGATCACGAACTGCGTCAGGTGCGACAGTGGATCAGCAATCCCGATGACAGGAGAACCCGGTAGATTGGCTCCCCAGATCGCTGGGTCGGTGTCGGAATAGAAGAACATGAGGTGAGGAGGCCAGTGCGGAACGACGTCGCCACCATATCCTTGTTTCCCCGTCATGTAGCACATCGCGCCTGGCTCCATTGCCGGGAGTTCCTTTTTGGCGGTGGCGTCGGCGATGGCCTCGTTCACCCGAGCAGGCCCACGTCCCGCCAGAGCCAGGTCGGTTATTTTCGTGATAGCTAGAAGGTACGTACGCGCGGCTGGTGCATTCACACACATGGGAACCCGCACTTTCGGATTCCAAAAGTCAGGATCAGCTGCGGAAGTCCACGAACGCTCCACGATACACACGAAACCGTTTTTGCCTTTGACCGCTGTTTCGAAACCATGACGTCCAAGAACCAGGACCTCTGCATCGCGTGAGATGGACTCCGGTGCCGCGCTGCGCGCCAGCCCGATCTCGGCAGTTCGGTCCATAAAATACTGCTCGATCGGGGCCATGCTCGGATAAGCTGTCTTGGCATCCTGTGCCATCGCCCGGAACGCCGTACCGAGCACAACGAGCAGTGCGAAGCTCTTGATTGCGATTGCGTGAACCTTCTTTTTCCGCATTGTTTTTCCCTCTTGAGAATGGGCTATCCGTGACCGCCGGCTTATTGCGAGCAACGATATCGGCGCAGCCTCGGAAAGCGGATGGAGGCGTCCTTCAGGGAGCCTCGCGGCAGGCACTGGGCACGACAACCCGGCGCCAGCGCGCTGCGGCCAGACTATTCCGTTGCTCCCTTCGGAGCCGGGTAGAAAAGAAGCTCGCGCACCTCGCCCGCCGCATCGCATGAGATGGCACCCTTGCGCGCCCACGCAAGTGCCTCGTCCATATCGGCAGCTTCCAGTATCCAGAAACCGCCTATGTGCTCCTTGGTCTCCAGGTACGGCCCGTCGGTGACGAGCACCGTGCCGTCGGACTGCTTCCGCACCGTCTTGGCGTTGGCGGCCGGGGAAATGCCGCAGGCGAACTTCCTCACGCCGGCAGCAATCATTTCGCGGTTGAGCGCGTGGATCTCTTCGATCATCGCTTCGGTTACAGTGGACGAGTCGAAGTCGTCGGGGAGGTAGTTAGCAACCAGATACTGTGGCATGATTTTTCTCCTTGGTTTCTGTGGTTTGTTCCCGATGACTCGTTTCCTGTTCATTCAGGAGCCGTAGCTCATCGTTCTTTTGTCCTATAGTCGTTGGGGAGACGGAAAATCGACAGCTATCTCAATTTTTATTTTAGCTGCCGAATCCGCTTCTGCTGTTGTTCGGCTTCTTCCAACCACTGGGCCATCTTCTCGTCGTTTGCAGCGTAACGCGCCCAGCCCTGCGCAGTACTATTCCAGCGGTGGTCTTTGATGGTCATATCAATGCCGCGGTCGATGAGAAACTGCATCGCCTCATAGTTTCGGTGCCAGACGAGCTCGTGCAGGATGCTTGCCGGCTCATGGGAACTCCAGGTCGTGTTAATGTCCGCTCCGTGTTGAAGTAGGAAGTCGGCAACGTCGAGGTGACTGTTGATGATGGCCCAGGCGAGCGCTACATCGAGCACACGCTGCTGGCTCAGCGGGCCCCATTGGCATGAGTATTCCGCAACGCGATCGTTAGGCATGTAAGGACTGGAGGGATAGTGATTCTCGATTCCACCCAGTGCAAGCCCACCTGAGTCGTCGAACCACTCCTTCACCCGTGAGAGATTGCCCATGCCGGCCGCATGCGGTAGATCGTCCGGCACTGGCCAAATGCGTTTCAGGACAGGAATGACGTGTGTGTTCGCGTAGGTAAACGCAAACTCGATCGCCTGCGATGCCGGTGGCGGCTGACGCCGTAGAATCGCGGGATTCAAGTCGAGCAAGGCAGTGATGAATTCGCCGCGACCTTGCAGCGCTGCCCGCTCGATGATTTGCGTTTGAAACTCCACGAAGGCCTCACCGAGGAGCCACCGCTCACGATGTAAAAGACTAACGAACGCGGGCAGGTCGCTGTCTCCGCGTCGATCCTTCAGCGAAGTCTCGCTGCCACTCCAGGAAAGGACCGCGCGCTTGACGTGCTCCATGACAAACGCCTTCCAGAGACCGAGCTCGGTTGCGCACCCAGGGCGGTTGTCGATGAAGTACCCCGCGAAAGCCAGTCGTCCTACGCTTCCGTCGATGAGTGTACCAAGCTCTGGATCGCGTACGATGGCTTCGTCGAGCAATAGCGAAGCGATCGACTCATGCTCGAAGCTGCAGGCGATCGTGAACGCTTCAGTGACTGCGGGTAGATCGTTCTCGTTTTCATCGAGCGCCGTGCGGACGGCGTCGATATCGCCAAGCGCCGCAAAGAATTTGAGAGTGCGCGGCAACAGACCTTTTCGTTGAAACAGCTGCAGCAGTCCCCTGGCGCGGGAACTGAGGATTTCCTCACACACGGATGGAATCACGACTGCGCCGGCGTCGATCAGCAACTCTGCGCAGTCCGCGCGGGTGAAGTGTTGTTCGCTGAGCGAGTTGAAGCTATCGCCATAAGAGCCCGTCGCGATTCCCAACAGACCGTGCTCAGCTCCGACATCATGCCAGGAAAGCAACGCGGGATATTGGGCCAACAGTTGCTTTAGACGTTCGATGTCGTTCTTATGAATAACGCGTTGAGCCCGCGCTGCTGGCCGTTCCAAATCGTTACCGAGACGTTTTCTCACTTCGGCCGTTAGGTCTTGCCAACCAGCGAAACCGTACTCACGCGCGATCACTAATTGCGCGTTGCGCTGCGTTAAAGGCAACTCGATATTTGGCAGTTGCAGCTGCGCACGTGCGATAGCGTCGGTATCACGGGCATCAATGTCGCGCGCAAGTTTTTTTGCTTGTTTACGGAGAGACTCGAGAGAGGGACGAGGCGGAAGAGACTTCGAAGTGGTCATTGCGACCTCCTTTCATGAGTCGCCTGTGCCCCGCTGAAACCAGGCTGAAAGAAGGTGCAAAACGCACACGACTCAGACCAAACAGGTGGGAGTGTTCCCTTGCCGCGGGTTGGTGGCGCCCTGTGAGCGCGCTAGGCAGGAGTATCAAGGGACTTTGACTTCGATGTCAAACGCGCAACAAGCCGCAGATCAATAGTGAGGGGAGGTCGCTACTTTACAACCTCGATTGGTAGACCGAAAATCGACAGCTACTCAAAATGTTTTTATTTCAACTGCCGAATCCGCTCTTGCAGGAATTGCCGCTCTGGTTCCTGTTGGGTCAGCGCCAGAGCTTTCTCATAAGAAGACCGAGCCTCAGCTGTCCTGCCCAGCCTGCGGTACATATCCGCGCGGGCCGAATGCGCCAGGTAATAATTTGCCAATTCGCCATGTTCCAACACCGCGTCGATAAGCGTCAGACCGGCCTCCGGACCATCGCACATTGCAATTGCCACAGCACGATTTAGCTGTGCAACTGGCGAAGGATGAATTCGTACCAATCGGTCGTAAAGCGCAACAATCTGCCGCCAGTCGGTCGCAGCGGTCGATTCCGCCTCCGCATGAACGGCCGCAATCGCAGCCTGCAGTGTGTAGGGGCCGAAGCGGCGGGACTTCAGGGCTTTCTCCAACAATGCAACTCCCTCCGCGATCTGCTCCCGGTTCCAGAGCGAGCGGTCCTGGTTCTCCAGCAAAATCAGCTCTCCGGTCGGAGAGGTTCGCGCGGCGTGACGGGATTCATGTAGCAACATCAGGGAAAGCAGTCCAATGACTTCCGGCTCTGGCTGGAGTTCGGTCAGCAACCGGCCCAGTCGAATCGCTTCGCCGGTTAGCTCGGCACGCGTTACCTCCGTTCCCGCCGCAGCCGAATAACCCTCGTTAAAGACGAGATAGATGACGTGAAGCACAGCGCCCAGTCGCTCCGGCAATTCCTGCGGCGTCGGCACCTCGTACGGAATCGGTGTCTCTCGAATCTTTGCCTTTGCGCGCACAATGCGCTGCGCCAGCGTACGCGGAGTGATGAGGAAGGCCTTTGCTATCTCCTCGGTTGTCAGCCCGCACACCTCACGCAAGGTGAGCGCA
>JAMQPH010000454.1 GCA_023717605.1 Pyrinomonadaceae bacterium | reverse complement strand
TCCCGTCCGGAGTGAATGCATCGCCCCAAACGAATTCGGCACCATTCAGTCCCCCGCGCGCAGCGAACTCCCACTCGGCTTCCGTTGGTAACTCTTTGCCGATCCATCTGGCGTAGGCTTCAACGTCTTCATAGGCGACATGCACGACGGGATGTTTCGCGCGGCCTTTTAGCGAACTTGCCGGCCCTTCGGGGTGACGCCAGTTCGCTCCGGGAACGTAGATCCACCAATTGTAGCAGTCTCTCAAATCAACCCGCTGGCGCGGTTTATTGAAAACAACAGAAGCGGGCACGAGCAACTCTGGTTTAGCGCCAGGGTAATCCTCAACTTTCGGCGCACGCTCAGCGGACGTCACATGCTTGGTCGCTTCGACGAATTTGCGAAACTCTTCGTTGGTAACCGTGTGCCGATCCATCCAAAAGCCCTCGACCGTCACTTCGTGCGCCGGCGCTTCTTCTGGATAATGTTTGTCCGATCCCATGAGAAACGTGCCGCTGGGAATCCAAACCATATTCGGAAACGGTGGTTTATCCGGTCCCGCCTGTTTGACCGCTGTCATTGTCGCCTTATCACTCATAATTCCTTCCACTCTCACATTTTCCGAACTTAGCGACCTCTTCGACGTCCCTCGCGCCAACGGCGAATGCACGCGAAGGAAGTCACTCCGACGCGTAGAGCGTGAGCTCGGCGAGAGCCGCCCATGCTATCAGCGTGGCGACCAGCGCGCGCGACAGCACGGCATCTCCGCTCCAGAGAATGAGCGCGAGGCCGGAGAAATTGATGTAGAGCGCGAACTCGCGGGCGAACTGCTGTCCGGGAGACCCTCCCGCGTCCGGCTCAACGACCCGGGCGAGCGTGTGCAGCAGCGGAACCGCGAGCGCGATCCCGAGGATCAGCTCGGTCTTCCACATCGCGATATCCGCAGGCTTGCCAAAGCCGCGCTCGTCGGCGGTCCAGGTGTTCGCGTTGTGCAGGTAGCCGATCACGATCAGGCAGACCAGCACGATCCAGATCGCCAGCCGGTCGACGCGATTGAGCCGGGACAGGAACCGAAATCCTGGAACCGCAAAGTCGGTGCCGGCGACCAGGGCCGCGGCGACGATGCCGAGCGGGACCAACAGCCAGGCTGAGAATCGCGTCACAGAATGTACACCCACGGTGATGAGCGGCACCGTCAGCAGCCGTAGCAGCGCGGTGATGCGACGCCTGGCAAGGCTCGGCTGTCGCGACGCGCTCATCGGTAGTCCGGATTATCTGGTCGTGACACGGACTTCTCCCACGGCACTCGTTATGCTTTCTCTCGACACTCATCACTCGGCACACTTCCCTTGCCCCCGACATTCTTTCCCTCGTCACTCTTTAGAAGACTAACTGGAGCCGCAGTCCCAGCACCGTCGATGTGCTGATGCTCTTCTTGTTGATACGAGGCAGGTGTGGTTCGCCTATCAGCATCGGAGACCCTGACTTGAACCTGAAACCTGAACACTGAAACCTCTAATTAGTTGCCACTTCTCACTCGACCCTCGACACTCCTCCCTAATTCACGGAACCTTGGCCATCCCGAATTCTGGTGATGTTGCCGCGATAGAGCGAATCAGCAACGGGTTACCG
>JAMQPH010000446.1 GCA_023717605.1 Pyrinomonadaceae bacterium | reverse complement strand
CCAATGTCGGGTCAACAACGGACATCGTGTGAAACAATCGACGCGTCAGGACTGTTGCGCATCGTCTTCCTGTCTCGAATTTCACGAATGAAGAATCTGGATTACGCACTCAGGGTGCTCGCCAAGGCGCGTGTGCGAATTCAATTTGACATTTGGGGCACGCTGGAGGACCCTGCCTATTGGAAGAAATGTCAGGACCAGATCCGATCCTTGCCAGAGAATGTAGTGGCTCGTTACCGTGGCGTGGCGGATCATTCCGAGGTGAACAAGATACTTGCTGGTTATGACTTGTTTTTCCTCCCGACTCGCGGCGAAAACTATGGGCATGTCATTGCAGAGGCCGTCTCTGCGGGAACGCCAGTACTCTTGTCCGACCAGACCCCATGGCGTAATTTGCGCAATGAGGGGGTCGGCTGGGACTTGCCATTGGAAAACGGGGAGGCGGCTTTTCTGGAGGCTATCGAGGAAGCGTTGCACAAAGTGGGGATAGAAAGGGTTGCTTGGCGTCAACGGGTATTGGACTTTGCTACAGATCGCCTACATGATCCGTCATTACTTGAGGCAAATCGTGCGTTGTTTCTGCAAGCGGTTGCCGACAAAGTTTGAGAGGCATTGATTGGGTTCGTGTGCCTGAGTTCGTTCGCAACGAGGATGGGCGAGTCCGGCAGCACGACTGACTTCCTCGGATCTGCAAATCCGTTGCACATGTGGTGCTGGGGCGCGTTATCCTTTGCTGAATTCCCCGCGGCTCTGGTTGATACGTAATAATGAGCCTGGGTATGGGAAGCATGGTGTCCTAGATGCTTCGATACCGCCGATACGCGGCGTATGCTCACATGGAGAATTGTGCAGATCGATGCCGTAAGCACCATCTCGATTCTGGATCTGGAACCATCTTCGCGAGGGAAGTCGTTCTGGTTATGCTCACGTCGAGAATAAACGGCCCCTCCGCGGGCTCTTTGTATTGAGTGAAGCACATGGCTGATCGCGACGTCTTTTTCTTTGCCTCCCGCCCTGATCATTCGTTTGTGTCAATTGAACGCGGGGGCCTCCTTTGCACTCATTGCCGAACGCCCAAGCAAGCGGGGAATGCTGCGCGTGGTATTTCTGTCTCGAATCTCTCCAAAAAAGAATTTGTCTGCCGTGTTGAAGTTTCAAGCAGAGGTCAAGGTGCGGGTCACGTTCGACATCTATGGGCCAACCCAGGATAAGATAAAGGGTACAGATTGCGAGGCTGTGTGCGTCCCGACGATGTTGTCCCAACGCTGTCACGCTATGACGTGTTGTTTTTCCCACGCTAGGAGAGAACTTTGGGCACGTGATTTTTGAGGCGCTGATGGCGGGCTGCCCTGTACTGCTCTCGGACCAGACGCCGTGGCGGAATCTTAGAGAGAGGAAAGCAGGATTTGATTTGCCACTTGATCGCCATGATTTGTTTCGTGAGAGCATCGAACTGTTCGCGGCCATGGATGAGAACGAGTTCAAGACATGGTCTGACAGTTCGCGTTTGTACGCCCAAAGCAGGATTAACGTTGATGCGTTGTTGACTGAGACTCGGAACATGTTCGCTATGGCGACGACCACCAGTTTCTAGAGAACTGCGGAGGAGTTCTGGTCTATGGACTATCCTTCGGAATCATTGAGCTTCAAGATCAAAAAAACGATGCGGTACGTCTCGCTCTACGGCTTTAGTTGTACATTAGTCAAAATCAAAGGGCAGTACCATATGAGGAAGCGGTACGATCAGCTTCCTAATCCACGAATAGAGTGTAATGAAAAGAAGCATGTTGGCATACTGGGGTGCGGAAACTACGCGTTTACCAACATTGCTTATTACCTGCGACGAAATTATGGCGACGTTATCCGGGGGGTCATGGACATTGACATTAACCATGCCGCATCCCTTTTCGACGAGTATAATGGGTGCTACTACACGGATAAACATCAGGATGTTATCAACGATCCCGGAATCGATCTGATCTACATCGCTTCAAACCACGCCACACATGCGGAGTATGCAATTGCGGCTTTGCAGCAGGGAAAGTATGTGCATGTCGAAAAACCTCATGTTGTACACCGAGAACAACTAGTTAGGCTGTGCAAGGCAATTGCCCAAAGCGCGGGGAAAGTGGTCTCGGTAGGATTCAATAGACCTCGCAGCAGGATTGGAATGTCTATACAGAATGCATTGGAATCCCAGTCTGGTGCATCGGTGATTAACTGGTTCGTTACTGGCCATCAAATTGATCCTGACCATTGGTACTTCAAGAAAGAAGAAGGAGGTCGTGTGCTCGGCAACCTGTGTCATTGGACGGATTTCACCCTTGGCTTAGTACCGCGCAAGAATCGATACCCGATTACCATTACTCCATCGCGGTCAGCCAGCTCTGATTGTAATATCGCGGTCACGTATGTCTTTGGGGAAGGCACAGTCGCGGCGATTACTTTCTCTGCAAAGGGGCATACATTTGAAGGTGTAAAGGAGCGGTTCGCAGCGCATCGGGGCAATGTTCTCATTTCAATGGATGATTTCCAGCTGCTAACTATTGAGATGGGCGATAAGAAACAGGTGACGCGTTTAAGAACCAGAAATCATGGTCATGAAGGGTCCCTTATTAATAGCTATGAATTAGCCCGTGGGAGAGGAGACTTTGCCGCATGCACAGTTGATTATATTTGGGAGACGGCTGATCTTTTCCTTGCAACGAAGGAGTCTCTAGAGGAGAACCGAGTTGTGACTGTCAATGCTTATGCTCCAGAGATGATAAGCTAGTAGATTACAACTGGTGCGTAACTCCATGTAGCAAATACTCCTGAATTATTCTGGCCGGAAGTCCGGCTAGATTGATTAAACGCCTTCATTAACCAGTCTACATTGATCGGCTCCAACATTGAAGCAAGTGTTACAGAACTTAAGAACGGGCGAGACCGAACTCCAGGATGTGCCGTGCCCGAATTTTAATCGAGGCACGCTGCTCATTCGAACTAGAGCAACTCTGGTTTCCGCCGGCACGGAGCGCATGTTGGTCGAATTCGGCAAGGCCAATCTCCTGGATAAGGCACGCCAGCAACCGGACAAGGTCGGAATGGTCTTGGACAAGGTGAAGACCGACGGCTTGATGCCGACGCTCGATGCGGTGAGCAACAAGTTGGAGCAGCGCCTCCGCTTTATCTATCATAACTGTTTCGATTTCTTTGCAGGGCATCCTGCAGGTACAGTCCTCACTGAACAAGGCTGTGGTGATAAATTCGAGGCTAATGGTGCCTTTTCTGCGTAGTAACCGTGCAAAATGCGAGCAAACATATGAAACAGAATACATCTGCACCTATGGAAAATGTTGACGAATTAAAGCACTCTATGTCTGGAGCTCCGCGCTACCGTCTTTCAAATTCGAATGTTTTTGTTTCAGCTGGGGGCTTACACCACACGAAATATTTGGATAAAGCTGAAAAGGCATCTAATGTATCTGAAATTATAAATGAACAAAAAATATCGGATACGGAAATTAGTTATATTGCGTCGCAATTACAATCAAATTCTGAGCGCTTTGATAATCAGGTTAGGGTCGTTCAAAAGCATGTTACAACAAGCAATCCAAGGTTGCTTGATATTGGTTGCGGGGGGGGGCTGTTTCTAGCAAAGATCGGCGATAATGGGTACATGGTCACGGGTTTAGAATTGAGTGACACTCGAGCCTATTATGCAAAAATGAAATACAATCTTGACATTATCAAAGAGCCAATTGAAGCGGAGTACTGGAGTGCCTATCAAGAAAATTATGACGTTGTTACGCTATGGGATGTAATCGAGCATGTAAATTACCCACAAGCCACTTTGAAATCGGTTTCTGGTATCCTCAAAAAAGGTGGTCTTTTATTTATTGATACACCATGTAGGGATAGTTTTTATCATAGAGCTGGAGAATTATCTTATCGGATATCGAATGGAAGATTTCCTCTTTTTCTTAACGCTTTGTATTCCGATCACCCCTTCGGGCACAAACAAATATTTGCAACTTATGAACTAAAACATTTGCTTGAGAAGCTCAATTTCGAGGTCGTGGATTCAAAGAAATTCCACGAACTTTCTTTCCCTTATATTGTTTACCTTAGAAACATATTCAAACTCGAGATATTTGCTAAGCTCGTATTGCCATTTGTGAGTTTATTATTATTTGTTTTTCCAGTGAAAAATAAAATGTTGATCATAGCAAGGAAGAGATAACAATTTTATCATAATCATTTCTCATTTTATCAAGTCAAGGAAATAGGATTTGAGACAGCTCCTCCAATCCCTGAAAACCGGCGCCACCGAAGTGACCGAAGTGCCTTGCCCGCGTGCGAGTAGCGGTCAGTTGTTGATCCGCACCACCCGCTCGCTTGTATCCTCCGGCACGGAGCGCATGTTGGTCGAATTCGGCAAGGCCAATCTCCTGGATAAGGCACGCCAGCAACCGGACAAGGTCGGAATGGTCTTGGACAAGGTGAAGACCGACGGCTTGATGCCGACGCTCGATGCGGTGCGTAACAAACTGGATCAGCCGTTACCGATGGGCTATTGCAATGCGGGCGTGGTGATTGAGGTGGGTGCGGGGGGCACCGGGTTTTCGGTGGGCGACCGGGTGGCGTCGAACGGGAAGCACGCGGAAGTGGTATGCGTGCCGAAGAACCTATGCGCGAAGGTGCCGGAGACTGTGAGCGACGAGGCGGCGGCGTTCACGGTCATTGGTGCAATTGGATTACAGGGCATTCGCCTTGTCCAACCGACGCTCGGCGAAGCGGTTGTCGTGACAGGTCTTGGTCTGATCGGGCTGGTCGCCGTGCAGCTGTTGCGCGCGCATGGATGCCGTGTGTTAGGAATCGATATGGATCCCGTGAAACTGGAGCTCGCGCGACGATTCGGTGCCGAAACGGTCGATCTGTCGCGTGGTGAAGATCCGGTGGCCACCGCCACACGATTCTCCCGTGGGCGCGGCGTGGATGCGGTGATTGTCACGGCGGCGACCAAGAGCAACGAGCCGATGCACCAGGCCGCGCTCATGTGCCGCAAGCGCGGGCGGATCGTGCTGGTCGGCGTCGTCGGATTGGAACTGTCCCGGGCCGATTTCTATGAGAAGGAACTCAGCTTCCAGGTCTCCTGCTCATACGGTCCAGGACGCTACGACCCGCAGTATGAGGAAGGGGGGCAGGATTATCCAGTGGGTTTCGTGCGCTGGACGGAGCAGCGTAACTTTGAGGCGGTGCTGGATATGATGGCAGAGGGTAGTCTGGATGTGGCGCCGCTCATCTCCCACCGCTTTGATTTGTCCCATGCGGAGGAGGCGTACCAGCTGGTGGCGAAAGGCGGCAGCTCCTTGGGGATAATGCTCAAGTATCCTGGGGTGGCGGAACAATCACACGAGTCACTGCGGACTTCCACGGTGCGCCTGACTGGGGATTCGCCGCGGGCCGCGAGGCAGGCAGATTCGGTCGTTGTGGGATTCATCGGCTCAGGCAACTATGCTTCGCAGGTACTCATTCCAGCATTCAAGGGGACGTCGGCGATTCTGAAGTCGGTGGCATCCGCCAAGGGGGTGAGCGGGGTTCATGCGGGGAAGAAGTACGGCTTCGAGGAGACCACCACGGACATCGAAGCGGTGCTGAGGGATGCCGAGGTGAACACTGTGGTCGTAGCCACACGGCATGACAGCCATGCCCAGTATGTGTGTCAGGCGCTACGGGCACGAAAACATGTATTTGTCGAGAAGCCGCTGGCAATTACGCGACAAGGGTTGGAGGAGATTGAGAAGATATTCCATGAAGTGAATGCTCCCCAGGCAGGTCCCGCTGCCGCTGGGACTGAAGCAGGGGCGCTGTTGCTGATGGTGGGGTTCAACCGGCGATTTTCACCTCAGGTGCAGAAGGTAAAGACCCTCCTGACAGGGGTGGGAGAACCAAAATCATTTGTGATGACGGTGAATG
>JAMQPH010000439.1 GCA_023717605.1 Pyrinomonadaceae bacterium | reverse complement strand
CCTTATACTCGTCTTCTGCGTGCCCGGGCGCCTCCAATCCTTTCTTGAACCAGAGCACTGCCGCGCGCGGCATCCGCTTACTGATAAAGCAATGACCAAGCATGTTACAGCACTGAAGATATCGCGAGGTTCCGTCGCCTGGCTTGGCCAGATTTGCGGCCGTCTGAAACTCCTGGATCGCTTCGTCAAGGAGCTCCATCTCTTTATAGGCTGTGCCCATGTTGTAATGGGTCTCGTAGTCCTCGTTTGTGATCGGTTCCTCTTCGGCAGCCTCCCGAAACTCTTCAAAAATCTCAGCCAAACCAGCGTCGATCCCTTTTGTGCCGGCAGGGGGAACCGGATCGGAGGCAGTCGAGACTTGGGGAGTCTCAAATTCCATCTTTCGGATTCCGCCAAATGAAATGTCAATGTCCGCTACTTCAGCAGGTTGGCCGGTAACGTCAAACTCAAACTCGTCTGATGGAGGGGCTGTTGCGACCGAGACGTCAACGGGTGGCCCGCCTCTTAGCTTTTCACGCCGCGCATCGATCTCCGGGTTAGAACCAAATTGACGCTCCATAATATCCAGAGTATCCGCGGCGATGTCGGCATAACCCTGGGTAATATAAAAGTCTACGCTCTCCAGTTCCTGCCGCAGCATCGCCTCAGGGCTTCTTCTGTCGGTGTCAGACGGGGGCTCTGTATGCCCTCCCAAACCCTCATCGATTGCGACCCTGCCTGATTCAAATCCTTCCAGCGACGACTCAACTCCGTAACCAGTTGGCGTTTCGTCGTTGAGATCTGCGAAAGAGGAACTAGGATCTGGCGCTGCCTGCTCGGACACTGAGTTCCACTCGAACTGATCAGCTTGAGCTGCTCCCTCAGTACTTACAGTCGACGCCTCTTCGTGGCCTCCGGTGCCAAAGCTTTCGAATGAAGGCACATCATCAACGGTGGGTTCCAGAGAAAAGGCAACTTCTTCTACTGCCTCTTCGGTCGCCCCGCCCAATGCGGTGAGTCGTTCGGCATAGCGTTGCTCATCAGGCACCAGGCGGACGAGCTGCGTGAGGGCATAACGCTCGTCTTGATCAAGGCCCGCCGCTTCGGCAGCTTCCGCGAGTCGTTCAAGAGCCACCCGCAGGTTGTCCATGTCACGCTGCCACCAGTGGATTCTGACAAGCAGGCGCAGAGCCTCGACGTGTTCCGGATTCCGTGCCAGAACTTCCTGGACAAGTTCCAGCAGATCGTTTTCCGCACGGGCCGCGAGCAACTGTTCAGTGATACCGCCCAGAACCCTGGTGGCATCGTTTACCTGATCGAGGCCCAAATAAAGCCGCGCTACCTCAATGAAACGGGTGTACTTGGAAGGGTCATGGGCCACGAGCGAGGCGACGACGCGCTCAGCACCGGTTGCGTTCTCCGCGTCGATATAAGTGCGCGCCAGCAACAAAAGCAGCTCTGGATCATCGGGTCGTACCGCCAGCAACTTCTCGAGCAACTCCGCGGCCTCATCGGCGGAACCTAACGCGACGTGAGCGGATACTACCCCTCTAAGAGCGGCATCTTCATTGGGCCGAAGTTCCATAGCCCGAGAGTAGGCTTTGAGGGCCTTCTCGAACTGGCCGGTATCGAACAGCCGAGTTGCCGCCTCCATGAACGCTTTGGCCGCTTCCGATCCCAGGTTCTCTTTGAGATAACCTTCGGCGAGCTTTAGTCTGATCTCAGTATTGTGTGGATCGAGGTCGGCAACCTTGTGCAGGATCTCGAAAGTCTGTTTCGTCCTTCCGGCACGGGTATAGGCGTCTGCAACAATCAGATACTGCGCACGGGCATCGGCAGCTAAGCCCTGGGTCGCGTACAGTGCCGCCAACTTGCTGGCGATGGCCGGATCGCGCGGCTGGAGCCGCTCGATCTTCTTGTACATAGCGATCGCTTTTAAGTTGAACTCCTGCTCGCTATAGTGTTCGGCGATCCGAGAGAAGCAGGAAATCGCTTCCTCGTTCTGGCCCTCACGCACACAAAGATCCCCGAGCATATTCAGCGTTGTCAGATCGCTCTCGTCGTTTTCGACGATCTGACGATACTCTTTTATGGCTGCGTTGATCTTTCCCTGTGACAGGAATTTTTCAGCGGCTTTTAGAACCTTAGCCTTTTCGAAAACCATCAGTAGTATTATGTATCATCAAATATGGTAGCGGCGTCAATCGTAGCGGCGGGTTGAGAGAACAGCCCTTACGGGTAATCGCCTTGCAAGTTGGGCGACTATTTCCCAGGACGAAACAGTCGGAAGATACGCTAACACGAGTAAATGAAGGTGTCAACCTGTTGGTTTTCAAGAGTTTGGATGCGTTTTTGATAACTTTGTCGTTCCAATTTGTGCGGGATCGAACAGCCGGCAAACTACCCCACATCGTATGGATTACTAATAAATGATCTCTGCTATTCACCCTCCCGCAGTCGATCTTAAATCACCACTCACTCTTCTCGGTAATCGCGTTGCTACTGCAGGTTTCGTTCTTTATGCCGCATTTGCTCCACATTCGATCGCCGGAGCGGAAATCGCATTGGCGATAGTTGGTGGCGGATGGCTGGTTCGTACTATCGCCACTGGAAAAACTGGTTTTCGACACACGCAGCTGGACTTACCGATCTGGCTCTTCCTTGCATGGACAATCGCCTCGTCCTGTCTATCTGAAGAACCGCAAATCAGCATCGCAAAACTGCAATCTGTTTGCGTCCTCTTTCTCTTCTACCTGACCCAGGCAATTGTGACCAGAGGCAGCGCGGTGTTTTTGGTGTCTGTCATGATCCTGTCGGGGGTGGCCGGCAGCATTTATAGCATCTACGATTTGCTCCGCGGGCGTGGCGTTATCGTTGAGGCGATCTCAAGCGAGAGTCCTCTGCGGATGAGCGTTGCCGCGGGTGATGCCGTTTGGAGAGTGGACGGCCGGCGCATTTACTCGATTGACGAAATCGAAAAAGCGATCAAGACGGCTCCGCCGGGAACCACCCTGAGTGTGAGTGTAATCACGCGTGGAGAGCACGTCGAACGCACTAGCCTGGTGGTTACGGATCAACTGAAACAGCGTGATGCTCCTTCGGGAATCACGGGAAGAAGTCCAACTCATCGCTTTCGCGCCTCGGGCTGGACCCGTCACTACGAAACGTTTTCTGAAATTCTGCAGATCCTTGCGCAGCTTGCACTTGGGCTGGGACTGGCAAACCTCCGGAACCACGGTCCAAATCTTCGTTTCAAGTTGGCCGCTGCTGCCAGCGCTTTGTTGGCGCTGGGAATTGCTTTAACGGCGATGAGAACTGTACTGGTGGCTTTTACTTTGGGCGCCTGTGTCCTAACCATCCGCGCGGCGCGGGGAAAAGCTCGTCTGCTCGTGCCAGCAGCGTTGCTGCTCGTCGTGGCCCTGGGAGTGTTTATAGTTTGGCAGACTCGCGCGGGAAAGGCCCTGTGGCTTCGCGATGACAGCGCTTCATTGCGTCTGACTATCGCGGAGCTTGGAGTGAGGCGGGTAAGGCTTCATCCGGCTTTTGGTCACGGAATGGACGCTATGCACCGGCATTGGAATGAATGGGGCTTTCCCGGCAAGGAAATGGTGGGATTGCATTCCACACCATTGCAACTGGCTTTTGATCGCGGTGTTCCCGCACTCGCGCTGTGGCTCTGGATCATCGCAGCCTTCTGGCTGATGACAACACGTGCGGAACGGGCCTTCAGAGACTCAGCTGACACGAACCGGAACGGGCTGCTGCTAGGAGCCACCGGAGCCATTGCGGGCTTCTTCGCAAGCTCACTCGTTAACTACAACTTCGGTGACGGCGAAGTGGCCCTGGTCTTCTGGTGGTTGATGGGCATTGTCGTGGTGTTGGCGCGAAATAATCATCGTGTTCATCATGACAACAGCCAAACAAACAGGATTTGATTTATCGATCTAATCACTGGAAAATTACTGGAAACCTTTCCTGGCTAACCGCGGGTTAAACAAAGACATGCCACTAAAATGACGGCACTACTGCCCTTCCCCTGCCAACCGCTGATTGCCTTTAGTCTGCGCCCACATCCAATGGAGGCCATACCAAAACAAAAAACTCACAACATAGCCGATCACGATGACTCCCAGTCTGATCTGTGGATCTATCCGGCTTCCAATAACGGCCAGGCCAATCACTGGTACCGCATGCACCATGAGAAACGTCCAGAGTGCGGCTCTGAGAGGATTCAACTTGGTGGTTTTCACGAGTAGGAAGACAATGAAGTTACCAATCACTCCGGTTACTACCATGGCATCAAGCGCATAGCCTAGTAGGGTGAACGGGCCTTGGTGCGCGAGTAGGTACCTCAAAAGCAGCAATGCGACGACGATTATTGCGATACACCCAAATAACGCCAATGCGTCTCTTCGCAGGTTGTTCATAACAGACCTTTCCTTTCTTAGATTGTCCAGGTGTTCCTTCGGGGCAGTTCTCACCAGATCGAGTAGAATGGCGAGCCAGAAATTCATTAAAACCATTGGCCCCCTGCTCCTGTCTGCCTCGCGACGGCAGTCACGAACCACTTGGGCCATGTGCGGTCCGTACTCACGTCTGAACTCCGCCGGATAAGTCTTCAACATCAACGCGTAAAAGCGTTGGGAAGCGGACAGCCGGCCGGGTTGCGTACTCTTGTTCATGCTGTTATTCCTGATAGCGACCCCAAAGCAATGATCCCTTGGTGACTCAAGTCTAGACTCGTGAAAGTAGTTTCTTGCTGCGTGCGCTCTTTACAAGCCGTGCGAGTCGTTCAGCCTCCGCCGTCGCCACGCGGTATCCAAAATCGGTCAGTCGGTAATAACGCCGGCGCTCGTCGTCCAACTCCGGATCGGGGCGTTCACCGCTCTCTTCGACAAGGCCGTCGCTCAGCATGCGCTTGATTGATCCATAGAGCGTGCCCGGGCCCAGACGTACGCTGCCTTCCGTACGCTCCTCGACCTCTTGCATGATGTGGTAACCGTGACGCTCCCGGTCCGCTAATGCCAGCAGAATGTGAAACATCGCCGGCGTCAACGGCAGGAAGTCCATCGGATCCCGCGATGCTGCGGATTGAGAGGCAGTCTTCTTCAAGATTCATTCACCATAACCAAAAGGTTACAACTGTATCGTCTCGCGATATAGTAAGGTGGGTGACTAACGTTGTCAAGACTTCTTTTGGTAGCGGGCAGACTATTCTTCTTGAGGCGTAGCGGGAAGTAGCTGGGGAATTCAGATCACGTCAGCAAAGTTCTTGCGAGTGCGCGCGAACCACCAGTAGCCGAAGAAAAAGCTAACTAGCGCGAAGGCAGTAAAGTAGGCGAGGCCTGACCAGTCAGGCGGCGCGCCTTCCAACAAAATGCGGCGGTAACTTCTCACCAGAGATGTGAATGGATTGATATTGATGAAGAGGCGATACCGCTGAGGCACGATCGACTCCGGATAGATAATCGGAGTCAGAAACATCCAGGCAGTCAGGAAGAGTGATATCCCTTGTGCGATGTCGCGCAAGAAAACACCCAGGGAAGCGATCAGCCACGCCGCACCGAGCGTAAACAGCAACTGGGGAATAATCAATGCGGGCAGCCAAAAAACAGTGGCGTGAAGTTCGTGACGAATTATGACGACGGCGATCAAAAGGGCAAGCGTGCCGAACAACTGATTGCCGAGAGATGACAGCGCCAGAGCAATCGGCAACGTCTCCAGCGGAAAAACTACTCTCTTCACCAGGTTTGAATGTGTGACGATGGTCGTCGCCGACTGCACCAGACTATCCTGGAACATTGTCCAGGGCAGCAGTCCGCAAAAAAGATATAATGCGTAGTCCCAGGGCGAACCGTTTGTACCGAAACGCGCTCCAAAGATGCCGGCGAATATGAACGTGAAGATAGCGATCATTACCACCGGTGTGAGCAACGCCCAAATTATTCCCAACACTGAACCACGATAGCGCGCCACAAGTTCCCGTCGGGCCAGCGAGAGAATTAACTCGAAGCGGCCGGGCAATTCCCAGAGTGGTCGCCAGACTGCGCGTCTTGCCGTTTGAGCAGAAATCATCGTCGCGTGAATAGTAGAACGTGATGAGTGAAAGTTAAAACCGGATAACCGCAACCTTCGAACGTTTGCGCTGGCGAAAGGCGGTTTCACGCAAAGACGCAAAGGGGGCAAAGACGCAAAGAAGAAGATCGTAGATCGCAAAGGTGAGCGTAATTTCAAATCCTGGTCTTCTTTGCGTCTTTGCCCCCTTTGATGTCATGAAACAGGCACCTCCCGCCGAGAGTGGTTACACTCAAGGCGTTTTGGTTTGTGATCGCAAACGGAGGTGCCCAATGACAGTATACGTTGGAGTTGATTTTCATGCGCGG
>JAMQPH010000429.1 GCA_023717605.1 Pyrinomonadaceae bacterium | reverse complement strand
AACGGTGGCCGATCGGCTGATAGAAGTTTTGTTTGACATTGACAGTTACCGCGGCACTGGAAGGATCTACTTGCCCTAATAAGGCTTGTAGCTACCAATAGCTCCCCATTCGCCATAGCAAACTTCCCAAAGCTTAATTTTCAGGAGATTGCCTGAGGTTGAGGTGAAAATGTATTTTCGTCCATGAAGTCAGATTGTTATCCTCTATGCGTATACCCATATGGCCTAGATCTTGATAGAGGATAGCACACCTTGAAAATGCAGCTGAGTCAACAAGCCAAAGAGGTCCTTGGGAAAAGTGAACTGGTGATCATTACCGAGCGGGTTGACGATGTGGCACTCCTCATCGGCCAGATGGTCATGATGGGCTTGCCGGAGGTCTTGGACCGGCATATCCCCCGCCATTGGAAGCAAAGGGGGCTCAGTTGGGGTTGGACGGCAGTGATGTGGCTGGCGCATATTCTTACGGAAGGCGATCACCGCAAGGTGTCGGTTGAAGCCTACATCAAGGGCATGCAACACACCCTGAGTCGGCTCACCGCTCAGGCCATAGACCCGCTGGATTTTCGTGACGACCGGCTGAGCCATCTCCTGAAACACTTGAGCAAGGCGAGGTATTGGCACGCGATCGAACAGGACTTGAACGGGCGCAGCATTGAGGTGTACGCATTGCCTCAGCACACGATCCGCTGTGATGCCACCACCGTCTCGGGTCATCACGAGGTGACAGCAGGAGGGCTGTTGCAGTTTGGCCAGAGTAAAGATGATCCGACACGCCCACAAATCAAAGTCATGCTGGGTTCGTTGGACCCCTTGGGGATGCCGCTTTCGACGGATGTGTTATCGGGGGAACGCGCCGATGATGGCTTATACATTCCGATCATTGATCGGATCCGGGCAGGGCTGAACACAAGTGGTTTGCTGTTTGTCGGCGATTGTAAGATGCGCGCCTTAGACACTCGGGGGCATATTGTAAGGCATCGGCACGTCTACTTGTCGCCATTGCCTTTAACCGGGGCGACGGCTGAAGCCATGCACGCATGGATCGCAGAGGGAGTGGCGAGAGACGAGGCCGGTGAACTGGAACGCATCTTCCGCACCAATGACCGTGGTCACGAGGTGCTCGCAGCCGAAGGCTATGCATTGAACCGGCCCTGTTGCGTGCAGGAGGGCGAAGAGGCATGGACTGAACGGGTGTTGGTCGTGCGATCGCCCACTCATGCCGCCCGACAGGCGGCGGGTTTAGCAACACGTCTGGTCCATGCGGAGAAAAACCTCGCAGCCCTGACGCCCCCGAGAGGTCGAGGGAAGCGTCAGATCACCGACGAAGCGACGCTCTTGGAGGCAATCTCCACCGTGCTCAAAGCCCAGCGAGTGGATGGGTTGCTCAGCGTTACATGGGAAAAGCAGAGCGAGCGAAAACCCCAAGATGTGGGCCGGGGCCGAGGCTCTGCGAGCCGTGAGAAGCGGGTGGTCAAGCACACCCGCTACCACATCACCCACATCGCTCGTCAGGAAGACAAAATCGCCGCTCTCACCCAACAGTGTGGCTGGAAGGCCTTTGTCACCAATGCGGAGGAAAAGCGGCTGTCTTTACAGGATGCGGTGTTGTGCTATCGCAACGCATACCGCGTCGAACGTATCTTCAATCGTCTCAAGAGCCGCGTGCAGATCGCACCGCTGTTTGTCAAACTGAACGACCAAATCGAGGGCCTCACGTACCTGCTCACGCTCGGCGTCCGGGTGTTAACGGTCATGGAGTTTGTCCTGCGGCGGTCTCTTGGGAAAGATCAAGCTACACTCCCCGGTTTGCACCCGGAGAACAAGCAAAAGACGACCGACACGCCAACAGCGGAGCGGGTCCTGAAAGCGTTTTCAGATGTGTCGCTGACCATCATAAAGAATGCCCTCGGAGAGGAAATCCTGCGTCGGCTGACACCCGTGGCAGGGGTGCAGGAGGACATCCTGCAACGGCTGGGGTTGGGTGCTTCTCTCTACCGGCAGCTTGAAATTCAGGATACTAAAAATTGATTGAGCGAATGGGGAGTTTATAGATGGTTGAAGGTAGTCTATAATGAGAGGCGTACGCTCCTATGAGACTCGCCTCTTTTCACGCGATTGGCTCGAAAACGCTGAGGAGAT
>JAMQPH010000405.1 GCA_023717605.1 Pyrinomonadaceae bacterium | reverse complement strand
CCATAACCGCTCGCCTTTCCGCACTGCTATCAACAAGCTTCACTGGTCTCAATCGATGATTGACGGCAAATGGCTCTATTCCTGCCAAGTCGCAATATGCCAGGGCAGGAATATTACACCCGTTAATTACTGCAAGCTCATTTTGATAATTTGTCCGACCCACTGTAGGCTCCATAATGACAGGTTCATTGGTATTCATTCTTATCTTGTATTCAATAGAACCGAGTCCCTTGAAGCGCACTGTCTGCCAGATATTTTTAGTCAGTTCAACCAGCGACCGTTCTAGCTCTTTGCTCTTTAACGGCTCTGAAATAACTGTATTGCCGCACTCTAGTGGCCACTGTAGAAGTTTTCTTCCAGGAAAAATAGCTACTGGGTTTACGTTTCTATCATAGTAACTCAGGCAAAAAACTATTTGGTCGTCTCTCCCTTCAACCCATTCTTGGATTATGACTTCCCTTTCCCATTGTGAGACCATTCTATATGATTGGATTAATTCATCTTGTCGGTACAGCTTGAAGGCTTTTCGGGGCGAATGCTTTCTGAATTCGTGATTCTTTAATTGGGGCTTTAGAATGCACGGAAAGGTGATCTCTCTGAGGCTATATAAGAGCTCATCCTCGTTATTGATTTCCCACGTAAGTGGGACTGGCCATTTCTCGCTCTTGGCCAGCTTGAGAAACTTGGTTTTACTCATGAGAAGATTGACAACTTCCTTGCTTGGAAGATTAATGCTAAAAAATTGACTCAACTCATCGCGACATTCTGAAACCCATAGAACAGGTTCATCCTTTGTAATCAATAAGGGGGCCTTATGATTTAACCGTTCGCCGATAGATTTCAGATTAGAAATAATTTCTTCCTTAGACCACGATTTAGCATATATAATATGACATGTGTTTGTTAGGCAGGAAGAAGCCCAGTGGGGCCCTGCTAATCCAATGCAGGGAATCTTATAAGTAGAAAGTGCTCTACTTACTCCAAGACCGTTTGTTTCCATCCCCACTATCACAGCAGTTGGTAATTTCATCGGAATGGGTTCTACCCCGATATCACGGACGGTTGAGTTAAGAGTCGTTGTCCCTGTTGCTGCATGTCCAGTCTCCGCCGCTGACGCGGATTGTGACAGCGCTCAATGTAGTCAAAGATATCCGCTCGGGCCTCCGCTCTTGTGCGGTAGTGTTGCCGGTTCACCCGTTCCCGTTTGAGCCTCCCAAAGAAGCTCTCGGCGGCCGCATTGTCGGCACAGCTGCCCACCGCACTTATGCTACACGTAATGTGATGGGCCTCCAGGAACCGTCGGTATTCTTCCGAGGTAAACTGGCAGCGCGATCCGAGTGGAGAATGACCGGCGTCCGGCCGGGCCGCTGCCACAAGGCCATCAGCACCGCTTGGACCACCAGCTGGCGGTCCTGACGCGGACTCATCGACCAGCCCACGACCAGGCCCGAATACAAATCCAACACGATGCACAAGTACAACCAGTGTTCGGCAGTCCGAATGTAGGTAATGTCGGTGACCCATTTGGTGTTGGGCGCCGCGGCACGGAAGTCCCGGTCGAGATGATTCCGGGTTCCGTTGGGCCGGACCCCGGAGCGCTTCGTCCGCCACTGCCGCCGTGGCGGCACGCCCTGGAGCCCCGCTCGGCGCATCAAGCGCGCTACCCGGTGGCGGCCACACCGCTCGCCGGCGTAGCGCAGCTCCTCCCAGATGCGCGGACTGCCCACGACGCCGTCCTGGTCGGCGTGCCGCGCCCGAATCCGCGTCAATAATCGGGCGTTCGCCTGGGCCCGCGCACTCAACGGCCGGGTCACCCCGCCATAGTACCCGCTGGCAGACACGCGCAAACAGCGGCACATCAGTCGGATGGGAAACGCGTCGCGGCATCGTTGGATCATCCGATACTTCATCGCGACGCTCTCGCGAAGAACGCTGCCGCTTCTCGCAAAAAATCTCGCTCCTTCGTGACGCGGGCTACCTCCCGACGGAGATATGAGCCAGTTCCTCATCGCGGGGCCGCCCGTTGCCCGAAAACGCCTGATCTGGTTTCTGGCGCAATTCCCGCCGCCAGCGCCCAAGCACATTCACCGCAATCCCCAGTTCCGCGGCGATCTGGCTGACGCTGACACCGGGAGCATCGAGCATCGCCACGGCTTCCCGCTTGTACTCCGCTGAAAACCCTCCGCCTTTGTACCATGACACCCCTCCTGGCCCATTATGAGCCTTAACTAGGTGTCCGGAAAGCGGGGCAGAACCCAATTGACTGCGTCCAGAGCAGCGCCTCCTTGGTTTTATGGTCTCACCAGAATTACCGCTGAGGCGGTCGCGGTGTTCAGCGAAGCGTCAAATGTCTAATGAGGGAACAGGTATCACGATCGACGAGGGCGCTGTTCGTCACCTTCTGACCGGAATCGCCGTTCTGACTCATCAACCAACAAATGAATTCCTATATGCCGGCCATATCCGAAGGAGAGAGTAGTACGCTGGCCATGGTCGAATGAATTAGATCCCTCGGCGTACCCCCCAGGAATTAAGCGGTCGCCGTTTGTTTTTGCAACGATATGCGTTTTTCTAGTAACAGCGCGTCAACATAGAACTTGGTTGCCCAGTTCAGAACTTTGAATTTTCCATACTCCCCGGAGATTGGCCATGAACCCGCTACGCCCCCCCGAATAGCCGGATTAGCGTTAGAGATATCATGGCGCGCTGAGAGATAGCGGTTAATGGTGTGGGCTGCCTGGCGATACTTTTCCTTACCTGTGACTTGATAAAGTCGGCCCCAAACCCATGAGGTTTGAGCTGACCCAGTGAGGCAGCACCACTTCGTCGTCCCTCGGAAAGAAGCATCGAATCGCCCAGCTAAGAATCCATCGGGCGACATCACGGCTAGGAGAGCATCGGCAGTTTTCCTTGCTGCAGATATAAAGTCTGAACGATTCAGTAGGGTTCCGATACCAATAAGACCCTGCATGCTGTATGCGATGGTGTGAAGAAGTGGTTCCTCAGGGTTGGTGAGACAATTGTCGGCAACCCAACCGTTGGATTGCTGACGAGTAAGACAAAATTCAGCATTTCGCATACCTCGGTCCACAACATCCTGCCAGCCTAAAGCGATCCCCATTTCGCACATGCCCCACGCAGCCTTTACGTTATATACGGTTGAACCTGCTCTGGCAAACTGGGAATTTCCACGCACCCAGTTACCA
>JAMQPH010000402.1 GCA_023717605.1 Pyrinomonadaceae bacterium | reverse complement strand
GCTGAGAGCTTCATCGAGACGCCTGCGTCTGACGTTGCGGCAGAATTGCTCGCCGAGGATCAGCTCGGGCTGCTGACCGGGCAGATGGTCGGACACTTCAGGATCGCGGGCGTGCTGGCCACGGGCGGCATGGGGGAAGTGTACCTGGCCGAGGACATGAGGCTCGGCCGCAAGGTCGCGCTCAAACTGCTGCCGCCACAGTTCACTATCAACGCAGACAGGGTGCGCCGCTTCGAGCAAGAAGCGCGCGCGACGTCTGCCCTCAACCACCCGAACATCGTCACCATCCACGAGATCGGGCAGACGGATTCCCTCCACTTTATCGCCACCGAGTTCGTTGACGGCGTGACCCTTAGAGAGCACATGGCGAACACACGGATGCCGATAGGTGAAGTGCTCGACGTTGCCGGTCAAGTCGCCTCCGCGCTTGAGGCAGCGCACGAGGCCGGAATAGTCCACCGCGACGTCAAGCCCGAAAACGTCATGCTGCGGCTCGACCGGATCGTAAAAGTGCTCGACTTCGGATTGGCCAAGCTCGCGCCGCACCCGGCGGTGGCGGTTGACCCGCAAGCGCCGACCAAATCAATGGTCAATACCAACCCGGGCGTGGTCATGGGCACTGTCAACTACATGTCGCCGGAGCAGGCGCGCGGGGCTGAGGTGGACGCGGGTACAGACATCTGGAGTCTGGGCGTCGTCCTCTACGAGATGGCGACGGGGCGCGCTCCGTTCGAGGGCGAGACGCCCAGCCATGTGATCGTCTCGATCATGGAGAGTGAGCAGCCGCCGCTGGTCCGCAACGCGGAAGTGCCGGCGGAGTTGGAGAGGATCGTCACGAAGGCGTTACGCAAAAAGCGTGTGGACCGATACCAGACGGTCAGCGACTTGGCGCTCGATCTGAAGAGCTTGAAGCAAGAGCTTGAAGTCGAGGCTCGTTTGCAGCGGCCTCTTCAGCCGAACACAAATGGCAGAGAAGCAACGACGAAGAAGGGCGGGCAGGTGGTCGAGACCGTGCATGGGCCCGCGGCGCACATGGCTGACATTGCGACTGCACGTACGACATCAAGCGTCGAGTATCTGGTCAGTGAGATCAAGCGCCACCGGCGCGGGGCGGCACTCGCGGCGGCAGCCGTTTTCGTTGCCGTCGCGGCCATCGCCTATTTCTTCTACCCCACGAGCGGCGGGGGGGCGATAGATTCGGTGGCCGTCTTGCCCTTCATCAACTCGAGCGGCGATCCCAACGCGCAGTACCTCGCGGAAGGAATCAGCGACAGCATTATCAACAGCCTTTCGAGGCTGCCCAACCTGAAAGTCAACTCGCTCAACTCGGTCTTGCGTTACAAGGGGCAGCAGCTAGATCCGCAGGCGGTTGGGCGCGAGCAGAACGTCCGGGCGCTTTTGATAGGCAGGGTAACGCAACGAGGAGACGATCTGACCATTAGCGCCGAACTGGTGGATGTGAGAGACAACCGCCGGCTATGGGGCGAGCAATACAGCAGCAAGCTGTCGAGCATCCTCGTCGTTCAAGGTGAGATCGCGCGGCAGATTTCAGAAGGGCTGCGGCTGCGGCTCTCCGGCGAAGAGAAGAAGCAACTGGCTAAACAGTCCACCGCGAACAACGATGCCTATCTGCTTTACAGTTTGGGCAACTATTACTTCCGTCAGAAGACAAAGGAAGCATTTGAGAAAAGCATCGAATCTTTCGAGCAGGCAATCAAGTTAGACCCGAACTATGCGCTGGCTTATGCCGGAATAGCTGGCACGTATATGTTCATGATCTCGCGCGGTTTCTTGCGCTCGCAGGAGTACGAGCAAAAGGTCGAGTGGGCGGCACTCAAGGCGTTACGGCTTGATGACAGCCTGGCCGAAGCTCATGTCTCGCTGGGAGTGCATAAATTCATTAATTTCGACTGGGTGGGGGCAGAGAAAGAGATCAAACGCGGGCTGGAGCTCGACCCGAACTCCTTGCAAGCTAACTCATCGTACGCCAGCTATCTGTGGGCACATGGGCGAGCCGATGAGGCCCTTAGGTACACGATACGGGCTCGGGAACTGGAATCAAGGCCCGACCGCGGAGAAGGCGCCTTTGCTTACTACATGGCGCGCCAGTATGACAAAGCAATTGAGTTGTACCGGAAGAACCTGGAGAAAAAGCCGGACAATGCTCAGGCCCAGGTTTTACTTGGTGAGGCTTATGTGGCGAAGGGGCTGCCTGCGGAGGGCGTGGCGGAGATGCAAAAAGGTATGGCCCTCGATGCTGCTACTCTCGATAAGAGGCGTTGGGATAGATACCCGTTGCTGGCCTACGCCTACGCTGCCGCAGGTCGGCGCGACGAGGCGCTGCAAATACTCGGCGAGCAGAAGAGACTGGCGAAGCAACGGTATGTCTCGCCCTATAACTTCGCCATCATCTACACCGGTCTCGGCGACAAAGATCGCGCCTTTGAGTGGCTGACTAAATGTGTAGAGCAACGCGTATTGATCATCTTTCACCTCAAGAGCCGACCGCTGTTCGACCCCCTGCGCTCAGACCCGCGTTACCCAGACCTGCTCCGGCGCATGAACCTTGAGCCGTGAATAAGTTGACTGAAAGATCATTGTCGACGGATGACATTCAATGCGGCTCGCGCCGTTACCTGTCACACACTGCTGCTAGGACTGAAGACTACGATGAGCAGGAGTCTGACAAAACTTTTCTTCCAGTTGCTAGTCTGCTCGGAAAAATGAAAGAAACAGCTTTCCGTCTTTTAGTCCGCGCCCTCATCGTCGGTATTGTGTCGGCAGTCTCAATACCGGCTGCGGTCGGCCAATCGCAAGCATTGAACGGACAAATCGAAGGTACGGTGTTAGACGAGCATAAGGCGGCGTTGCCCAACGCGATCATCACGGTTACAAACATCGAAGCCGGCGCGACCAGAACCGTTACAACTGATGAGAGCGGCGTTTATCGCGTCCCGCTTCTGCCGCTGGGAACTTACCGCATCACCGCCGAAGCCGCTAACTTTAAGAAACTCGTCCGCGAAGGCGTAACCTTGACTACCGGACAAACCGCGACGGTTGATTTGAATTGGCCGGCCGGAGAAATTCAGGAAGTCGTTACCGTTTCGTCGGATACCTCGATTGCCGATACCGGCAAAACCGATTTGGGTCGCGTGATGAATACCCGCGAAGCGCAAAATCTCCCGCTGGTTTCGCGCAATCCTCTTAACTTCGGGATTTTGCAAGCCAATGTTAATGGTCGCACGACGCGCGGCCTTGCTTTTCCCATTCTCAATGTCAACGGCTATGCGCGGCGGGTTAATTACCAACTCGACGGCAGCACCAACACGCAGGGCGATCGTGCGACGATTCGGTTTATGCTCATTTCCGATGTCTATGTGAGCGAGGTCCAATTACTGACCAACGGTTTTGCCGCCGAGTTCGGCAACACGACGGGAATGATTATGAATATGGTCACACCCTCGGGGACAAACGCGCTTCACGGCGCGGTCAGCTATCGTTTTCGGCGTCCGTCGTTTTATTCGCGGCCGTTCTTTTATTCTGCGTCCGCCGTGCCGGATAACAAGTCGGATGATTTTACGGCGCAGGTCGGCGCACCGATTATCAAAGACCGCTGGCACTTTTATTTTGGTTACGAGTGGATCAAACGCGATGATAAAGCGGCTGCCGAACGGGTTTTGACAACTCCGGCCGCAGACCAGGCGCGTCTTATTGCCGCCGGTTTATCGCCTGCTATTTTTCCGCCGGCCATTCCGAGTTTGGAAAAGGGAACGTTTTATATCTTTCGGAACGACGCGCAGTTGAATAATCAGAATCGTCTCACCGCGCGATTTAATTATGCCGACTTGATTTCCAAAAACGCTATTGCGGGCGGACTCAACACCTTAGAGCGTACTTTTGATGGATCTGCCGTCAGCCAGGGATTCGCCGCGCAGCTTGCTTCATACACAGCGAAATTCTTGAATGAGTTTCGCTTTCAGTATGCCCAACGCACGAACACCGGTAATGGCGGGAGCAGAAACGAGTTTTCCGGCACTGGACCTTCAATCGTGATTTCGGGCGTGGCAAACTTCGGATCGCCCGAAGGCGTAACTGATATTCTGCTGACGCGAAGAATAACGCAAATTCAAGACAATCTGACGCGCAACGTCGGGACGCACGTAGTCAAATTCGGCGGCGGTTTCAGCTTCTACAACTACACCGAGCAGGCGGTAATTTTTGCCAGATATACATTTCCTTCGATTGATGCCTACATCGCTGCCCGCCACGGGACAAACCCGCGCAGCTACACTTCTTACGCCGAAACCTTCGGCGACCCGGTAAATAACTACAAGGCGACATTCTGGAATTTCTTTGTGCAGGACGATTGGAAGCTGACGCGCCGATTAAAGTTCAATTACGGTCTGCGCTATGACCTTTACCGAATTCCCGAAGCCGATTCGACCTCGCCTTTTTCCGCTTCGCAAGAATTCAATGTGGACAAAAACAATTTCGCGCCGCGCCTTGGGGTTGTCTATGCCTTGCGCGAAGGAAATCGTCCGACAATTATTCGCGCCGGAGCCGGAATTTATTACGACGCAGCGCTTTTGGCGATGTATCAGCGGGCTTTGCAAAACAACGGTAATGCGAGATTTTTCAATTTCAGTTTCAGTGGAAATACCAACGTAATACCTATACCAAGTCCAAATGCGCCAGCGTTTCCAAGCACTTTTTCAGGCTCTTTGCCCGCTGGTTCGGTCTTGCCACCGCAAAACATTGATACGGTTGCGCCTGATCTTGAAAATATGTATGCGATTCACGCCCACTTCCAACTCGAACAGGCAATCAGCAACGACCTTTCATTCGCCGTCGGCTATATCCATTCCGGCGGTCGTCATATTCCAGTCTACCGCGGCATCAACATGATTCCGATTCGCTTTTTGTCGGACGGCAGACCTGTCTTTGGCAGGCTGGTCAACTCTTCTACTCGCTTCGACCCGAGATTCAACAATATCCTGATGGTAGAATCCGCAGGCGTTTCGGAATACAACGCTTTGACTTTTCAATTGACGAGACGGCTTTCAAGCGGGCTTCAATTCAGCCTCAACTACACGCTCTCGAAAGCGACTGACGACGCCCCCGAACAAAATTTGACGACCGGCAACATCCAGGGTTTGGTTTTGGTAGACCCGAACAATCGTCAGCTCGACAAAGGTACTTCGTTCGCCGACCAACGCCATACTTTTGTTATGAGTCTCGTGGCGCTTCCGCAATTTAGATTTGACAACAAAACGCTTCACTATCTCTTCAACAACAACCAGGTCGGCATGATTGCAACCGCCAACAGCGGCGAAACATTCAACATCGTTTCTACTTCAGACATCAACGGCGACGGGGCTACGATTTCGGATCGACCGGTCGGCATCAAACGTAATTCAGGCACAACTCCGGCGCAATTCAATGTTGATTTGCGCTACTCGCGTTTCTTCAGTTTTACCGAGCGTTACAAGCTGGAGGTCTTCGGCGAATTCCAAAATTTTTTCAATATCAACAGCATTGTCCAATTCAACAACGTCACGGTCACGACAAATGCGAATGGCGAATTAATCGGTGGGCTCCCCGATTTCAGAGCGCGTAATCAATCAACCTCGCAAGACAGCCGCCAGTTCCAACTCGGCCTCAAGTTTATTTTCTAGCAAACACTGGCATCGGAAACGTCAGCGACAAACGGCGCATGGTGAACGCCATACGAACGAATACCTTCCTGGCCAACGAACCATTGCGCCAATGGTGAAGAACCACTTTTTCAAATCAGACCAACAACCCTTCGGTATGTTTGCCGCAAATGTGGCCGAACTGACGCCTTCCTGAGAATCAAACCAGATTGACAGCGAGGCGAAAGATGATGGAATCCTAGCTAATCGAGCATCTTCTGAATCTGCAGAGCGAAGGTCGATTAAAACTTCCCATTGTCGTCACTTAATGTCCTCTGTGCACGTCTCAGACTTCCTGTGAAGTTGCCTGGCATTTTAAAACGCTCTATAAGACAATGGTGCTAAACATTGTCAGCTCTTAGTTGGCGGCTCTTATTGAACTACTACAAAGGTAGAAAACATCTTCCTGAGACGATTATCACTGGTGTCGTGAAACGAAAGGCATCATCTCTTGCGGGAAGATAAAAACACCTTGGTTGGCCCAGCACCTGCTTGCATGAACTGCATTCATTTCAACTGTGAGCGCCATGAGAGCAACAGATCACGATACTAGTTACAAGCAACCGGATGCTCCGATATTCCTTTTGGGGACAGAAACCAGTTGAGTCCTTAGAATAGTTGGGGTGCCCCCCGCTCGCATTTGTGATCAGTGTCTAAGAGTATGCGCCAAAGTTTAGAGGGAAATGCATGATTTCTAACCCGCGCGCTTCCAACGGACTCTGTTGAAGCTTGCGTTAGTAGTAATTGAAATGGGGCTGGTCTGGAATCGCCCGGCCGCTGAAGAGTAGCGTTATAAAGCTCGATCTCCATAGGGAAGCGAAAAACGCTCTCGTATAAAGGCAGTACCGCATGAACATCCTGCTTCTATCGATGCCCGATTCTTCCGAACACATACCGTCGCTCGTTGTTCGCATGCCCAATGGTGCGCTCACCTCGCTGGCTGGCAACGTTGACCCTCATCACAAGGTTGCCGTAGCAGACCTCATCCTCGTCCAGCAGCGTGTTCGGGAAACCGTTGCGCGGCTTGTGCGGGAATTTAAACCGGATGTCGTCGGACTATCAGTGATGACCTTTCAGCGTAGGACGGCAAAGAAGATCATAAACCTGGTACGCTCAGTCGCTCCAGCGGCGCGCGTAATTGTGGGTGGCTATGACCCGAGCCTGGCGCCAGACGCTTACACCGACCTGTCAGACGGCGTTGATTTCATAGTGCGAGGTGAGGGCGAGATCACTTTTCGGGAACTGCTGCGGGCGATCGAAAATCGAAGCGGATTCGACAAGATAGCCGGCCTGACATTCAGAAGCGGCGACCGCTTTTACCAAAACCAGGACCGCAAGATTAGTAGCCTTGACAGCGGTGAGATCCGACCACCCAACCGCAACACGCGGGTCCTCCGTGGTTACACAATGCTGGGCAGGCCTGTTGATGTCATAGAGACTTCCCGCGGCTGCACGTTTGATTGCAGTTTCTGCTCGATTATCGAAATGCGCGGCCGAAACTTCCACACCTATTCCTTCGACCGCGTAATCGCTGATATACGAGATGCTCACGACCACGGCGCGCGTGCAATTTTCATCATAGACGACAACATCACGCTTAACGTGAAGAGGTTCGAGGCACTTTGCCACGCGATCAAGAACGCCGGTCTGAACTCGATCGATTACACAGTACAGGCGATGACCTCCGCAATCGCGAATCACGACGAGAGTCTGACTCGTCTGATGCGCGAGGCCGGCTTCCGCTATGTTTTCCTCGGCATCGAAAACATCCTGGAAGATGACTTGCAATTCCTGCGTGCGAGCTCAAAGAACGCAAGCCGGGAAAACGGGCGCAGAGTGGGTAACGCAACGATCAAAGCAATAGACCACATCCACCGGAACAAGATGTATGTTGTGGGTGGACTAATTCTTGGTAACCCAGGTGACACGCGCGAATCAATAAAGGCCAATCTGGATTTTGCCAAAAGATACGTCGACTGGCCCTACATTCAGCACCCGACACCCTACCCGCGCACTCCTATGACTAAAGACTTTCGCGACCGCGGGCTAATAGTTAACGAAAGAGTTGAAGAATATGACGGCACTACGGCTGTAGTTAGAACGGAACATCTGGCGGCCGAAGAAGTAGAGTACATGAGGTGGCGGGCAGAGCGACGGATGAAGAGCCGGCACATGCCAGTTGCTTTTCTGCACAACCCGCTGTTCGTGTTACGCAACGCGCCAAAGATGTTAGCACACACCTATCGTGGAAGTACGGTCAAATCTTTTCTGGGATTGGAAGACGAACGAAAGGCCTTCGCGCGCTATCGCGCGCTGCGCAACCTTGAGAGGGATTACGTTTGAAATGAAACTCAAACGGTACGCCTTAATATTGTTGGGCCAGCGGCAGCTTCTGTGCCTAGGCTCTCTTGCGAGGTCCAATAATGCTTCGGGCCATCCTCAAGATCCGCATGAACGCGGACCTAACACAGTTCGTGCGAGCCGCAAGCGAAATTAACGAAAAAGTTTCCGGTCTCTCAGTCCCTATCTCGGGGGCGAGCGAGCCATTTTGACGGGCGATCATTCTTATTTTTAGTCGTTCGGTGCCGGGCAGTGCCTCGCAGTTTGTTGAAGGAAGCGATCACTCACCCTTGCGATCGAAATCTTGGGCCAATTGGATCGCGTCGAAATCTCGATGGTCCGTACCGAGAAAGCCTACCGATAAACGGGACATCGAGTTGAAGGTAAGCCAGAGGAGACTCAAGAGTTTCGCAAGTCGACCAACCACGCTTCTGGTAAGTACTGTTCAAGCAGATGGGATTTCAGGTTTACCCAGGTCTGCACGCGATTCAGAATCGCGGAGTCAGAGGTGATTGCGACGCCCGGTAAAGAGAGGATCTCGGCATCAGGGTTGAAGACAACCTTGACGTTCCATGGCCAGTCATTCTGCGCGGCGATGTCGGCAATTTTTTGCGCCAGCCGACCGCTGTTAGATATTGGCCGATCCAGGAGCCAAAGCACCGACGAAGCCCTGAGGCTCTCGAGCAGCTCGCCAACCAAACAGATCGCTCGGTCAGTTTCATGCACTGACCGGTAGGAACCGTGTACGCTAGAGAGATCCCGCATACACTCATCGCGACACAGCAGCAGCGGTCCAGCACTAAGCCCAGCTTCTACGGTGATCATTAGATTAAACCCGTCGATGATCACCCTTTCGTTTGCGATCCCCTCCACAGAGACGCAGTGAGCTTTTCGTCGCTCCATACTCTCATCAGAACACGCAGCGCGTGAGATGGCCAGACGCTGCCGCTCGGTTAGACGTTGGCGATCGCCCACGAGCTTGAGAGAGGACTTCATCTGATAGCCGCGGCTGAGCAGCCAGGACAATTCCGACGTGGCGGCACGAAGAAGAGGTAGGTTCGCCGGAGCGAATAACCTGCTATCGGCTGGATGCGGACCGCGGTGTTGGCGATTGTCAGGACTCAATTCAATGTTTCAAAAATGCTCTCGTCGATAATGAAGTTTTGCTGCACTGGGTTAGGGAGTCCAGCTAGAAATCCTGGGGGTTTCTCGTTTAGGTTTCTAGCATCTCTCTCGTAAACGCTGTCGCTTGTCCCTACTGAAAATTCCCTCCGCGCTTTAAATACTTTTGCTTACGACTTCTAGCCTGTCCGTCCCGAAAATTCAATCTGACATGCGATGGGCTTGTTTGGATCACGTTACAGTTCCCTGCCCCAAGCTATTCGTTTGCCTGTGCGGTTCGCGCCCCAGTTCGTCAAAGCATGGTCCTGCACTTCGATGCCGGTCAGTGTACCTCTGGCCGTCACCTCTCGCCTCTACATTTACCCAATCACTCTTATGCTGCCCGCAAATAGCGATGATGCAATCCGCCAACTTGCGGGAGAGAAAAGATTTTGCCTTTTGCTGGCGGATCGACCGCTCGAGCCACCGGCGCATTCCTTTCCAACGATTGATGCGGGCGCACTTCATTATAGTAGGCAAAGTACTCTCGTAGGATGTGTCGTAGCTGCCTTTCATTGAACACGATCAGATGGTTCAGACATTCGCGCCGGATACTGCCGATCAACCGTTCGGCATATGGATTCTGCCACGGTGACCGCGCAGTCGTGATCACTTCTTCGGTTCCCATTCTCACTACACGACTTCGAAACTCTTCCCCATAGATTGAATCGCGATCTCTCAGCAAGAATCGTGGTATTGTCACTTCCGGGAAGGCTTCAATGATCTGCTGTGCGGTCCATAGGGCAGTCGGATGGGCCGTCGCATTGAAGTGGACTACCTGTCTCCTGTTGTGAAGCAGCACAAAGAAGCCGGACAAAACATTGAAAGTCACAGTAGGTACGGTGAAAAAATCAATGGCTACAATCTCATGTGCATGATTCCGCAGAAAGGTCTTCCACGTTTGTGAAGGCGGCTTATGAATTCTGACCCGATATTTTGCCACTGTTGATTCTGCCACTTTGTAACCAAGCAAATGAAGTTCGGCTTGGATGCGCGGCACTCCCCAGGTCGGATTCTCATGCGACATGCGTCTGATCAAGTCACGAATCTCAAGATCAATCCTCGGGCGCCCGACACGACCAGCTCTGGACTTCCATCGCCAATAGCACTTGAAGCCTTGCCGATGCCACTTAATAACTGTCTCTGGCTTGACGATGACCAGAATGGGGCGCCAGTCGCGCCAGAGATGCGACAAGACAACCCAAAACAAGCGATCTCGGTTGCGAAGCCTAGGTCGACTCGTCTTGCGTCGCAGGATCACCAATTGTTGGCGGAGCGCGAGATTTTCCATCACCAGGGAGAGCCGCGGCTTAAGCAGAGCGCGGAGTAGTTGATTGAGCGCGGAGCAGACAGACATAGGTGCGTCGCAAGCAGCCAGAAATAGAGTCTATGAAGCAGCTGGAAGGTATCTTAAGTCTTAGCTCTAAGCGTAGGGATTTAGACACCGGATGGGATTTTCGGTATGGACAGGAAGCGGCAACGCTTCTTCCCGCGTCACCGCTCCCTACAATCGAGTAAGATCTTTCGCGTTGACAGTGAAGCGCATGCGACAGGAGGGACAAGTCACGCAACCGCTCTTTCATCACTGCTTCCTTCGGACTCTTAGCACCGCCATTCAACCAGTCGTGAAGTCTCTGTACCGTTAATGTGTGGGTTATCGAGGAGCGGATTTCAACTGCAGGGCAGTAGAAGCGGTTCGGAAGCGTGGGGTGTAGTAGAAAACTTCGCAGCTGCTCTTTTCGCGCCTGGATTCGTAAATGCAAACAGAAACAAATTCAAGGGGCCTCCTCGTCGCCGACATCTGTTTTAGCGACAAAAAGGATTAAAGCATACAACAGGAGGCCGACCGGAACCCCGAACCAGAATGGAAGACCAGCAACGAATCGAATAGTCATCACACTCCCGATAATTAGTGCGCCCGCCGTAAGTGCATGTGCCGTAATCACCGATTTCATCAACTTTTTCTCCGAGGCCCTTTTCTGCAAGAACGCTTTGCTGCCTTGTCTACATGTGTAAATGTCTAAAAACGCTAGAATTCCCTGGAGAAGACTTACGATGGTGAAGCCTGTCACTGGGCGAGAGCTAGGATTGGCGGGCGAACAAACGAAGAACCGCGTGGTTATGACCCTCAGGGCATAAAACCGAAAGCCCGCCTTGTTGTTCGCTATGGCTTCTGATAGTGTGCGCTTTCCCTCAAGGCGAATTTGTTCTTTCACTGCTCACTCTGAAGTCTTATCCATTGTGAGTTTCACATCGTTCCGATCCAAAGGAGACCCCCTAAATGAACCGCATCCTACTAATCGCTGTCATAGTCATTGCCGCATCGTCTCTTGCTTTAGGGCAAAAGCCGGACAAGACAGCCGATAAAAGTAAACCAATGGGCGAAAAAGTGGCTGCCAGTAGTAGCGTTGAACAGGCGGTCCAACAGCGTCTTAATGAGCTTAATACTGCTTTAAACAGCAATGACACTGCCGCACTTGACCGCATCTATGCTGATGACTACACCCTTGTGAACATGAATGGCGCAGTCACGACCAAAGCGCAACGCCTCGCAGCGTTAAAGTCTGGAGAGCTGAAGTATGAATCCGTTAGCGTCGATGAGGTCAACATCCGTAGCTATGGGGATACGGCTGTGGTGACAGATCGCGCGACGGTGAAACTTCAAGACAAAGGTCAGGACCTTAGCGGTCAATACCGAGTCACCTTAACGTTTGTGAAGATAAAAGGGGCCTGGCAATTGGTCGCCGCGCAAAATACACGCATCACCGAACAGTAACAGTGTAGGTAAGCCTTTAGTTGAGAGATCCCAGCGCTTCCACTTCTTTTTGACGCCTGCCTATCCCCTTTCGCCGGTATTGTCAGGTTAAATGCGGAAGATGTCTTTAGGTTATTCCTGCAGCATACTCCACGGATGCGCACCTCTGTCTCTCGCTACCATCGTCATCGCTTCCCTGTCGAGATCATCAGCCATTGCGTTTGGTTATATTTTCGCTTCGCCCTGAGCTTCCGCGATGTCGAAGAAATGTTAGCGATGCGCGGCGTCTCCCTCAGCTATGAGACTGTTCGAGAATGGTGCCTTAAGTTTGGTCAGACTTACGCCAACGGACTGCGCCACAAGTCTCCTCGACCTGGCGACCGATGGCATCTCGACGAAGGGTACTGTCAGGTTAAGTGGCCGATGCTGTGGTCAGGCTATTCCTGCGGCATACTCCACGGATGCGCACCGTCTCTTCTTATCATCGTCATCGCTTCCCTGCCGAAATTATCAGCCATTCCGTTTGGTTATATTTCCGTTTCGCCCTGAGCTTCCGCGACATAGAGGAAATGCTAGCAATGCGTGGCGTGGTCCTCACTTACGAAACCATCCGCGAATGGTGCCTTAAGTTCGGTCAGGCTTACGCCAACAGCTTGCGCCGAAGATCTCCTCGACCTGGCGACCGATGGTATCTTGACGAAGTGTTCCTCAAAATCAACGGACGGGTACATTATCTTTGGCGTGCAGTAGATCAGGAGGGCGACGTTTTGGATATTCTCGTCCAGAGCCGGCGGGACAAGAAGGCCGCAAAGAAGTTCTTTCGTAAACTATTAAAAGGGTTGCGGTACATCCCGCGAGTGATCGTCACTGACAAGCTGAGAAGCTATAGTGCGGCGAGAACTGAAGTCCTCCCAAGTGTCGAACACATCCAGCAGAAGTATCAGAACAACCGAGCGGAGAATTCACATCAACCGACTAGATTGCGCGAGAAGGTCATGCGCGGATTCAAATCATCGGGTCACGCGCAAAGATTTCTATCGGCATTCGGAGTCATTACCTCACACTTCCGAGTGGGGAGACACCTATACGGAGCGAGCGCTTATCGGGCAGTGATGAAATTGAGATTCGCCGTATGGGAAGAAGCGACTTGCTCGAGCTAGAAGTTAATTGAACAAGCCACAAATTTGGTTTTTCATCTTGGCCGAGTGGCTACTGGTCCTTCCGGCTAAGTTAAGTTGACAGTGCCTTCGCGAGGGTGTCGGGCCCCCGAATACTTGAAATCAAAACTGACTGCTGCATAAGTTTGAGTGCTCCACCCATGGTTGCAATACGTTCATTTTCTAGTACTCCTAAATAGGCCACATCTGGATGATCCGGAATTGAACGCGATTCTCGTCCGAGACTTCAATAAATACACGTGGGGACTCTGGCGCATACAGTTTAACGCCGGTCAATTTCCTGATGAGTTTGAAACAGGCTGCTGGCAGTTCGCCACCGATCACGATTTTATCTGGCAATCCGCAAGATAATACGCGTAGAATACCCGTGCCTTGATTCACTCGTCAGTTGTTTCTGAATGTTGATGATCAGCGTGGTTTTTCCGACTCAGCTTTAGCCCGCCGCGTGCTTCGCCAGGATCTGAACAGAACCAAACTAAATATTTGAGCGAAAAATTATCCTCCAACCCGACCCCCTCGCAGTACCGCACCCTCGAGAGATTGGGCGCAGGCGGTCTGGTATTCGTGATGGTAATTTCACCGACTCAAAAAGCATGAGAATAACTGCAGGTACTCGACTCGGTCGCTACGAAGTCCGCTCTAAACTAGGCGAGGGTGGAATGGGTGAGGTTTATCTCGCTGAAGACACACGCCTGCATCGCAACGTCGCGTTGAAACTTCTTCCGCCTGAACTCGCGTCGAACAAAGACCGAATGCGGCGTTTCGAGCAGGAAGCTACTGCCGCTGCCTCGCTCAATCATCCGAACATTGCGCACATATATGAAATCGGCGAGTCCGATGGCGTTCACTATATCGCAATGGAGTTTGTGGACGGTGAGACCCTACGACACAAAATGCATCGAGAGCGAGCCGACCTCCCCAAACTGCTGAGGTTTCTACAACATGCAGCCGAAGGCCTCGCACGAGCACACGCTGTAGGAATAGTGCATCGGGATCTCAAGCCCGACAACATCATGATCACGGGACATGGCGGCCACGCGAAGATCCTCGACTTTGGTTTGGCGAAACTTGTTGAGCAGTCATCTGCGCCGAACAGTGATTCGAGTGAAGTAGCAACCGCCATGATGCCTCAGCACTCAACGCCCGGCACTGTGATGGGCACGATCGGCTATATGTCGCCCGAACAGGCACAGGGTAAAACCAAAACCATCGACCAACGCTCAGATGTTTTTTCGTTTGGCTGCATTCTGTTCGAAGCTGCCACCGGCAAGAAGCCATTTGAGGGCGAATCAGTAATCAAATCGTTGCACATGGTCGTGTATGAGGCGCCGCCGCTGATCGCCGATCTTAACCCGTCTGCGCCTGCGGAGTTACAACGCATCGTGCGGCGTTGTCTCGCCAAGGATCCGGACGATCGGTACCAGTCTATAAAGGATGTGGCAATCGAGCTAAGAGAACTTCGGCGCGAACTGGAAAACGCGGGCATCGACACCACCGTGCCACCACCGATCAGGAGCAGTCTCGGAGAAGGCCCAAACCCCGACGCTACACGCGGCGAGAGCGTTGTCACGACACTCAGCTCGTCGTCCTCCTCTTCTCTTCAGACACGCGCTTCTAGCGCTGAGTACGTAGGCTCTGGAATCAAGCAGCACAAGCTGGCAGCTGCGATCGTTGGTCTAGTTTTGTTGGGAGGTGCAATCGCGCCGATCGCGCTCTATCTGAGTGGTCGTACGTCGAATGCCGCAATCAAATCCATAGCTGTAATGCCGTTCGTTAACGAAGGCGGCAAAGCGGAACTCGAATATCTGTCAGATGGCATGACGGATACACTCATTAGCAGTTTGTCGCAGGTGCCCAATCTGAATGTGAAAGCGCGCTCATCAGTATTTCGTTTTAAGGGCAAGGAGACAAATCCACAGACGATCGGCAAGGAGTTGAACGTGCAGGCGATCTTGAACGGTCGGATCGCACAACGTGACGATCAATTGACCCTGACGCTCGAGCTGGTTGATGCGCAGACTGAAAACATAATTTGGAGCGAGCAATACAATCGCAAACAGGCCGACCTTGTTTCGTTGCAGAGCGAAATTGCTCGTAATGTATCGACCAAACTTAGGACTAAACTCTCGGGCACCGAGGAACAGAGAGTAGCGAAGACATATACAACCAATCCAGAGGCCTATCAGCTTTACTTGAAAGGCCTTTTCCACTGGAATAAACGGACGCCCGAAGCGCTCAAGACATCAGTGGACTACTTCAATCAGGCAATCGAGAAGGACCCGAACTATGCACAGGCTTACGCGGGTATGGCTTTGGCTTACGTCTTGTTCCCAATATATTCCGCCGGCAATCCCGCTGAGTCGATGGCAAGAGGAAAAGCAGCTGCCAGGAAAGCCCTGGAACTGGATGACACACTCGCCGAAGCTCATACTGCGTTGGCCCAGGCGCTCTTTTCTTACGACCGAAACATCCCGGAATCCGACCGACAATTCCAACGAGCTATTGAGTTGAATCCTAACTATGCAACCGCCCATCAATGGTATGGGGGCTACAATTTAGTGAGCACTCAGCGATTCGACCAGGCTATCACCGAAGGCAGACGAGCAGTCGAACTTGACCCCTTATCGTTGATTGCCAACCTGGAGTTAGCGGCTATCTACGGTTACTCCCGGCAATACGACCAGGCGATCGCTCAGCTTCGCAAAATAATTGAAATGGATCAAAACTGGTACGTGGCACATATGGTTCTCTGCCAGACTCATAGTTATAAAGGCCAGTATGCGGAAGCTATTGCCGAAGGTGAGAAGGCCAGAGGATTGAATGACGATCCGGCCGTACTGTCGTTCCTCGCATATGCATATGCTCGGTCAGGCAAAAGAGAAGAAGCAATGAAAGTCGTAGGTCAAATGCATGAACTTGCCAGGCAACGTTACGTGCCTAAGTACGGTTTTGGAGTTGCCTATGCCGGACTCGGCGACAAAGATCAAGCATTTCAATGGCTGGAAAGAAGCCTTCAGGATCGCTCCTGGGAAATAAACTATCTGAATGTTGATTCGAACATGGACAGTCTTCGCTCGGATCCGCGGTTCGATGATCTCGTGAAGCGTAATGGATTGTAAGTTTTAACTTGGAAGGCAACTAGCCTCAGGGAGTGACTGACAGTAGTAAAACTAGACATGGCCCAACTGGGCCAAAACAAGGGAGTGATATTCCCTGATAGAGGCCGTAAGGCACCATCGCTGGTCTTCGGAACGCGATTTCACTCTCCGAGTTACCGATTAAAACAGGCCCGACTTCGCGAGCTGGCGGGCGACTCGCGTCATCTCGTTTCGCTTGCCGTTCTCATCAAGGACGCCAAAAAACACGATCACCAGGTCTCTGGAAGGCGAGATGTACAGCCCCTGTCCGCCGAAACCGCTCTTGAAAAAATCGCCATCGTTCATCACAAAATCCCATTGATAGCTGTTGTGCCGCGCGGGCTCGCCGTCGACGTATTTGACTGTTTCGTCGGGCGCCGCACGAAACACGTCCGGCCGGCCTCGCTTCTGGATGTTGGCGAGGTAGCGATCCGAGATGAGCGGGTTCTTTCCCGCTCGCCCGGCCGGCGTGAACAACAAGCCGAATCGCGCCATGTCGCGCAATGTAGAACTAACACCGCCGTGGGCGATCGGTACGCCGCGACGTGAGGCCGAGATGACCGCGGCGGATTCGGCGCCCATCTTCTGCCAGATCTCGGTAGATAACAGATCCGAGTACTTGCGTCCTGTCGCCACTTCGGCCAGCCAACCGAGCATGAAAGTGTCCACTGATGTGTACTCATAGGCCTCACCGGGTGGTCGGTGAGACTTCAGACCCTTGATGAACTCGAACGTGTTATCGAGTGTTGCCGCGGTCGGTCTTTGCCAACCCAGCGAGGCTTCAAACTGGTAATAGCAGGTGGCCGGGTTGCTGTAGGCCCCTGCCTCCAACTCCAGGCAGCCGATGCCGGATGCCATATCGAGAACATCTCGTACCGGCACGCGCGCCCAGCCGGAGTGAGCGAGCGCCGGTATATAGGCGTCGACGGGCTTGAGGACGTCGATGTTGCCGCGATCCTCAAGGAGCGCAATGAGAGTGCTCGCCAGCACCTTGGAGACCGACATATAGAGGTGCAGATCCACGTTGCGCATGCGCGGATACGATTCGAAAACGATCTTGCCTTTGTGCAGCACCAGTGCGCCGTCAACCGTCGATTCCTTTGTGTAGTCCTGCAGCGACTTCTTTCCCGCCCCAGTGGTAGTGATGAATCTCGCCACCTCAGGCCGAAGCGCCTTCTCCAGCGGGCGAACCAGTCCGCCGCGCGGAATGATCGAATGGTTGAAAAACTCGGTCATGTTCAGAAACACGTAGCGCATCAGCGGACCGCCGTCATCCCAGTTGTCGAGATTCCATTGACTATGGAACTCCGCGGCCTCTGCCAATGTGTAAACATGCTCCTGCGCTGCTGCCCGAATCGTTAGTACGAAAACGCAAAGGACAGTGACCATCAGTTTTTTCATGAATCGACCTCGTTCGGCTCTTGTGTGTCGTTACTTCCCTGATAGCATACCCGAACGCGGCTCTGGAGGACGCGTGACAGGGCCATGACAGGTGAAGTCCCGCTTCGTATTACGAGTTGTGAATACATGATGTAAGTCTTCGGGTTTTGGGTCAACGCTTACGCTCGCCACGGCCAGTGGCCTGTCGTTCAGCGCCGGCGATGGCACGGCCAGCGCCACGATTACCTTCACCGGCACGATTACCAACGTCAATGCGGCCATGAACTGGATGACCTTCGCGCCCACTACCAACTTTGTTGGTTCGGCGAACCTTAAATTATGGACTTACTCTTTGGGCAACCACACAGTAACGTGCACGATCGGGAATTTGCACAGCGACAAGGAGATCAAGCTGTCAATCACAGTGCAGGCTAACCAAACGAGTCTTGTCTCGAATACTGCGACGGAACGGGTAATGAACCTGATCCAAGGTCGTCAAACAACAGCGCGACTACGCGGACGAAAGGGGTGATTGGGTTGGCCTCGCTTACTTTGAGTCCTAATCCAGTCAAAAAAGTTATACCAATCAATAGAGCCGATTGAAACGCGTTCGAAATGCGGAGGTAAGTGTCCGTAGACGTGGTCACGTGCTCATCGGATGAGGGGAAGATGAGGGGGTTCTGTGTTCGTACCAAGAGTGACGTAGCGTGCTTTGACGGCTGAAACGTCGGTAAATACGGCTTGTCAACGGTACGTAGCTGCTGGTAATGCCCCGCTCATCGTACTTAAAATCCGTTGCGAAGAGGTTTGCTCCTACCACTGGCGCAAGCGAACACAAATGGTTTAAGATCGTTGAGACTGAGTCAATTTACGGTTAATTGATTGGTCCAATTATCACTGTAAATTGTTGATTCTTCTAAAGAACTAACGCCCGCTTAGCTCAGTGGTAGAGTTCTCGTTTCACACGCGGGTTGAACGCTCTCTAAATTCCTAACAAAATCGCAAACGCTCAATAAAGACGCTGATTTTTTGTGTCCCTCGGTGTCACGAAGTGCGCTGATGTGTCCTGAAAACCACGTA
>JAMQPH010000392.1 GCA_023717605.1 Pyrinomonadaceae bacterium | reverse complement strand
TCGCGCTTAGCCTCAGTTCCGCTCTTAGTTAACCGAACGATAGTCGCCAGAAATCTTCCCAGCAGACTTGCTCTGATTGCCCTTTCGGGGAAACTTACGCGCCCGTCGTCTCCAGCCTGACGCACTTCCTCGTGTCCGGAGCTTTCCAAAAGGTAGTGTTGCCAATGCTCGGTCACCTTGATCCCGCGCACGGCTCTGCCTGATTCATCCACCACTCTCAGCGTCCACGCGGGGACGATTGTGGTCTTGAATGGAAAAAGTAGAAGAACCGCCAGGAGTAGCAATAGGACGATCAGCGCTCTTCGCAGGCGCGGCCCTATCCTGGGAATCCAAGCGAGTCTACTCATGGCGTTAAGGAGAAGGAGCTGGAATGAGCCGCCCCTGCCGATGAGAGCTTTTGAACTGTCAAACGAGTCAGAGTCCCCAGCCGGCAGCCCGCTGGGGTGGAAGAGTAGAACTAGCGAACCACGTCAATTCCTATAAGCTGCTGGCCTGAGATTACAAACTCCGCCGGAGGCAGCTCCATTTCATAGACAGGCGAAAGAACCGTCGGAGTGTAGCCGCCCGATGTTCTGTCGCTGTTCAGAGTTGCGACTACCGAAGGGGGCAAGTTTGGCAATTCATCCGTACCGATCACCGCTCCGGGTGTAATTCGGAAGAGCTTCACATAGAGACGGTCGCTCTTCTTCACTTTGTTGATTGCTCGAACCAGCTGGCCCAGATCCTGAGGCACAAAAGCCTTGGCAGCTGAACCCTCCTGTAGCGCGCTTCCGTCACCTACAAACACCAGCAACTGGCCGGGTGTGGCGTCCTCTGGAATCTGCACGGGAATCCGCTGTACAAATTGCTTTCCGGCTTCCGTCCTCACGTAAGCCTGAATTTCCACTTTCTCACCACGACGTACTTCAGTGCGGTCGAGAGCAATGCGTTCGAGAGTGCCGGCATACTTGGTGTCGCTGGAAGAGATGTCGAGCGTCACACCGTCAATCTGAACGTCGTCGAAGCCGCTGCTCATCAGTGACCCGATGGGAGTAGCCACCGAGCCGGCCGCCATGATCGCCGAATTACTGGAGGAGAAACGCCGGTCCAGCTGCACATTCTCCTGTCCCTTAACCTTAATCTCGCCTTTGATGCTGATCGTGGATTCGCCTAGCGCTCGCTCGCTGGAAGTAATCGTATTAAAGACAGTGATGTTCAAAAGCAAGGGCGTCAGGAATGAATCATTGGCGACCTCATATGAATAGGTCTCAGTCCGATCGCGGCTGGTGTGCAGATTGATCTTAACGGGAATCATTTTCGGAGCGCGACCAAGGCTGCCGAACACGCCCGCAGCACGGTCCTGCGAAATCGCGCCCATCATCTGTCCGGGCACAGACAGCTTGAATGAATTGTTAACGTTGGCGATGACCGTAACCACGGACGTTTCGGTCATCGGCATGTCTGCCGCACCCAGGCTCAAGAACGGATGGCCAAACGCATAGATGCGATCACCGTCGCGGAAAGTAACCGTTCCCGAAGCGGCAATCGAATAGTCTCCACGAACAAGCTGGACGCTCAGCGACGTGCCGGGTGTCAGCGTTTTTTCATTCGCTTCACCGAGTGGCGTGATTGCTGCCGAACCGCCTGCACCGGAAACCGGTAGTAGGCCATTGGCCATCAATTGCGGAGCAAACAGCGAAAGTGATTCCTGGCTAATACCACTGAAAACTACTGGCGTGGCAATTGGCGTCATCTGCTGGCCCATCAGAGCGACGAGAGGCGAGCCGGCGGAGACTGGAGCGATTAGCGAAGTTGCAGTGACCGCTTGCTTCGGGAGGGTGGGTTTCCATTCGGTTGCGGCCAGCTGCGCGAAAGATACCAGACGCGGAGCTCTTGGCTTATTGGTCTCGTCCACCTTGCCTTTCTCAAAGATGTCGATCATTTGCTTGATGGGCGTGATACCGGCAATAGGTTCTTTGGAAAACGGGAAGCTAAAAGCTATGGCACCGACAAGACGTCCATCGACGTAAACAGGCGAACCAGACATTCCTGCGAAGACCCCGGTCTTCTCCACATTCGATCCACTGAGCCGGGCAATGATTGCTGACTGTCGCGGCCCTGGAAAACCCGGTAAGACACCCAGAATCTCAACCCCAAACTCCTGAGTTTCGGTGCCCGAAAAAACCGTTCGCGCCACTCCCTTCATTCCTGGACGCAGATCTTCAAGTGCAAACAACCGCGGATCTTTGTCGATGCTCGCCTGGCTTTGAGGCAGAGCCGAGCCGGAAGCCGCGGCGATGACAACAAGTGAGATTAAGACTATGACGAATCTCTTCATTAACTACCCCTTACACCGTCAAGACAACTGGATATCGAGATGCGACCGGTTGGATTCTGCACCCTGGTTCGACTATAGCTTCGCCTATGGAGTCGGTCAAGGTACGTTCTACCTATCAAGGCCGAAGCGACCGCCGACCCCTTTTCGATCGACGGCGCGGTCCCTTAGATGCGCAAACTCAGGTATTGGTTCCAAGTCAGTCAGTTGCGCTTGGCGCACTGGTTAGCGCATGGTAACGTCCGAGTCGGGGCGAGCTATTTCCATGAACTTAATGGCAAGTTTCATTCTGGTGGGCGGCGAATCGAGTCGCATGGGAACTGACAAAGCATCACTGCTGCTCGAGGGCCGGACCTTCGTGCAGCGAATTGCTGAGGAGCTGTTGAAGGTAACAGACTCAGTCACTCTTATCGGCAAGGATTCGGGGAACCTGCGGCTGAATCTGCCCAGCATCCCCGACGTTTATCAGAATTGGGGGGCTCTGGGCGGTGTCCACGCCGCGCTTTCTGCTTCCCAGTCGCCGTGGTCATTGATTGTCGCCTGTGACCTTCCGTTCGTTACAGCGGGACTATTCGCACGTTTGGCCGGTTTGCGCAACGACTTTGAGGCCGTGGCAGCCATACAAAGAGACGGGCGACCGCAACCACTCGCCGCCCTCTATCGCAAAGATCCCTGTATGCTCAGGGCTGATCAGTTGATCAAATCTGGCGAACGAAGGCCCATTGCTCTGTTACAATCTGTTCGCACGCGCTGGACCCCCTTCAGTGAGCTCCAGGAATTACCGGGAGCCGAACATTTTTTTGATAACATCAACACTCCGCAAGACTACGAACATGCAAGCGGGAAAGGAGATACTACTCAGGTTGCGGGGATGACATAACAGATTCGCCGGCAAGGCTGGCCCGTCTTCTTCATACGTCCCTCATCCTTCATCTTCCTCTCATGGCCTCCAGACGACGATTAGGGAAGAAGCTCGTTAAGTCGCTTCTGCCAATTCTACTCGTGGTGACAGTGGCGCTCGTGGTAGCGCTTGCTTTCATTGTTCGAGGGATTGCGCACCCACCCCGTCGAGCTTACCTGGTAACGCCAAAGTCGTTTCAATTCAGCGGTCCAGCTCTCAAGGTTACTGATCAAACCTAGCGAAATCGTGACAACACTCCGGCGCGAGGCTGGTTGCTTCGCGGGGGTGAGGGTGCGCCGGCTGTTGTACTTCTTCATCACTATGGCGCGGATCGTTCCTGGCTTTTCAATGTGGGCGTCAAGATAAACGAAGCCACGAACTTCACTATTCTCTGGCCCGACCTTCGCGGTCATGGACTAACGCCACCCGTGCAATGGACGTCATTCGGAACGTTTGAGGGAGCAGACGTTCTTGCGGCGCTCGATTTCTTACGCGCCCAGAAGTCAGAGAATGGTAAACGCCTGGTAGGAGACCAGGTGGGACTTTTTGGAGTGGAGCTCGGTGCTTACGCCGCCCTGCGTGCTGCCGCACAAGACCAGGGGGTTAGCGTTCTGGCATTAGATTCAGTCCCTCGTAATCCCGATGAGCTGGTGCAGACCACTGTCAAAGTCGATTTGGGAGCGAGCGTGCCGCTGCTGCCTGCCCTGGCTAGTCAGGCAACTCGTGTCTACTTTCTCGGCCGCTATGAAAACATTACCGCATGTCAGATTGCGGAGACCCTTTCAACCCGGCGAGTTCTGCTGCTGTCGGGACGGG
>JAMQPH010000380.1 GCA_023717605.1 Pyrinomonadaceae bacterium | reverse complement strand
ATCTCCTCTCCCATTCGTGCAAACGCCGCAGCTCTAGCGTGTAGGGATATGGCGAAATTCTTGATGCTCAGTTCCTGGTTGGGTTCCTTGTATTCACCTCGTTTACCCGTTTGAGCGTTCGAGGTGAAAAAGCACGCTGCATCGTAAAGTCGGTCGCGAACCAGACGCTCACACACAAGCTCGTAGCGCTTCGCATAACTTCGCTTCTGGAACGCCTCATCTACCTCGTAGGGCTTGAGCGTAATCAGTTTCGTAGCTCGCACCGATGCTTCCCTTTCTTCCAACATGAACAGGTATCCGAGCCAAGGCTTCTGCGAGGGACTGAATATCCCTTCTCGATATGCGGCCCAAAAATCGGTCGCATTCCCTAGCGCTTCTTCAACTCGATTATTGAAGTTGTTTCCAAAACTTCCAACCTGAGATTTTACTTCGACAACCGCCACCAACGCGCAGCCGGACAGGACAACCAGATCCCACTCTTTGCATGGCCTGTAGAAGCCAGGCAGCGTTCTTGGCTTCTTTTCGGTCACATTGATCTCTACGTTCGGTAAAGCCGCATCCCTAACAATCGCCGCGATAAGTCTTATGAAGCCATCGGCATGCTTACCGCCGGTGACTGAACTTCGCTCGCCAGCATCCTTCTTTCCGGTCTTGCCGCCTTGACGTTTCTTCTGCTTGCCCCGGATCTGCCAGAAGTATTTGACAGCCTTGCCAAGCTCCCCCTCAAAGTCCAGCATTTGAATTATTCGTGGAGGCGAACTACGCGATCGGCTATTAATTTCGGAGTTTCTATGTCCAAGCGCTTTGCAGCCATATCAAAATAATGCGGGTCGACTTCTACGCCAACACTATTTCGCCCCCATTTTGCCGCAGCGACATTTGTTGTTCCTGTGCCCATGAACGGATCAAGGACCGTATCACCGACGAAGCTGAACATCCTGATGAGGCGCTCGGCTAGTTGCAGCGGGTAGGGTGCGGGGTGCTGTTTAGTTGAAGCACCTGTTACTCCCGTCCAAATCTGTTGGAACCAAGATTTATGATGATCGGCTGGAATAATGCTAAGGATTCGAGTTGCTAAGGAGGGGCTGCGGTAGCCGCCCGGCTTTCGTTCCATCAGTATGAATTCTATATCGTTCTTGATGACGCTGTTGGGTTCGTATGGTTTTCCTAGGAATCCTCCGCCATTACCGCTCGCCTCATAGACCGCATTCGCTATCTTGTGCCAAATGATAGGAGCGAGGTTGTTGAATCCTAGACGCCTGCAATGCTCTTGAATCGACGCATGCAGGGGCATGACAAGGTGTTCGCCTTTATTCTTACGTCTTGAAAGGCAAACGTCCCCAACAACGCAGATAAGGCGACCTCCTGGAACAAGAGCATGGAAGCAGGTAGCCCAAACCTTATCTAACTCGTCCACGAAGGTATCGTAGTCAGCTATGTATCCCATCTGCCCGTCCGCGACGTTGTAGTTTTTCAAGGTCCAGTAGGGTGGAGACGTAACAACAAGGTGGACGCTTTCAGAGCGAAGAAACTCGACACTTCGAGCGTCGCCTCGATAAAGGTCATGTTGGGTCGGAAGCTGCTCCAGTTTTGCTTCTATCGCCGCGACTATCTTCGCATCCTTAGCGATTCGAGGGAGATCGGTCTGATGATTAGTTATCTCACCGACCGTCTTGAGAAGGAATTCGGTGGGATCGAACGCGACAGCTAATTTTTCAGCCGACTTATTCATATCGTCATTATCACAGTTAGCCCTACCTTAACGTGAGAATGTGGAGCTAATCAATCCTTGACCAAAAGATGGGCACGTTCGGAACTATGCCCACTGGCATAAAGGGCTCGCCTGACGGTAA
>JAMQPH010000372.1 GCA_023717605.1 Pyrinomonadaceae bacterium | reverse complement strand
TTCGTTGGGGCGGAAGTCAGCATCCTTGTCCTTATCAATGGGCTCGAAGTAGCCGCTCTGATTAAGCTTGATGACTGAATATTCCCACGCCGACAAGTTATAAATGTCACCTTCGTTGATCAGGACTTCGCGACGAAGCACGTTATCTCGTGTGAATGTGTTGCCCTGAAACTCCAGGCGACGCAAGGTGAATTGTTTGCCTTCCTCGATGGTAACGACGAAGTCTACGATACCTTCGTTCGGATTCTGCGGATTGTCCTTATATGTTGGATTTGGCTCGGGCGAGTATTCAATGAAACCCTGCGCGCCATAGTACTTCTTGAGATTCTCATAAAGGGCCTTGCCGATTTTTTCACCGTTGGCGATGTCGCCCTTGTTGAGGCCAATTATCGCCCTTATCTGATCCTCAGAAAAGATCGAGTTGCCCTCGATCTTCATCTCTCCAAGACGAAAGAGCTTACCCTCCGTAATCGGGATAGTGACCTTTAGTCCTTCGTCAACTGAAGAAAGAAACGGCAGCGGCAGAAAGAAACCTGTCCGGCGGGGCCCAACTCCCTCAACCCGAGGTTCGCCGTGTCGCGCCGTAAGATAACCCTTTGAGCGCATGTAATTGTCTACCAGCCGTAGATCAACGTCGAGCTTCTCGCAATCGAGAATGTCCTGTCCCTTGAATCGGCTAATCAACCCCGCTTCTTTAACGTACTTCATCGCGCCGCGAAGTTTGCCATTGCTGAAGACCGTGTTGCCTTCAAATTGAACTTCCACGACGCGAACGCGATCTCCCTCATTTATTACAAACGTAATAGCGCGGGAAGTGGCCGAAACTTCCTCGCCCTGTTCCTCAACAGTGGCGTTTGGATGCCCTCTTGCGGCAAGCAGTTCCTTTAGCACACGGATGGCGTTGCGCACTTTGACGGGGTCGTAAATGCTTTCCTTGGATACCCCTACGCGTCTTTCGCGAAATGCTTTAAGCACGTCGGACTCGGGCACGCTTTTCAAGCCTTCAAACTGAAGATCTCGAATAATCGGTAGCTCCTTGACCTCGAATATCACGTTGACCCCGCCCCGGGCGCCCTCCTCGGTCAAAACTCGGGTGGCGGTTTTATCGAAAAACCCCAGTGCCAGAATCGCCTGCAAGTCGCGCTGAATCTGCTCTTCATTGAAAGGATCACCCGCCCGCGTTTGGACGTAATAGAGCACGTCATCCTTTCGCAGGCGGCGGTTACCGGTGATATCTACTGACTCGACGAGGCGTTGGTTCGGCTGTGTTTGTTGGGCCTTCACGCGTGTGGGGGCGGCGATCAGGGCGGTCAGAAAGAAGATTGCGCTCAGAAGGGTGAGCATGAACACGCGATAAGAGTGCATTGGCGCCGATTCCCTCAGTGATTCCTACCGGATCTCAGATACTTCGGGGAGCTTTATGAGTGATAAATTAATGTTTTCGAGAAAATAAAGGCAAAAAAACAGAACACAAGCACGAGTCGAACAACTTGAAGACTGAAACGCTTGGATTCACAAGTGTTGCTGACTCGTTGCCACACGAGTCCAGCAAAGTCGCGCATTATAACGGCAAAAAAGTCCAATGTCCAAAGTCATGAAACGCTAATTGACTTTGGGCATTGGACTTTCTGCTATTCAGCACCAGGCGTCAATGGATTAGCAGGACGTCGTCGGGCGCCTCCACATCGACCGCGCGGTCCACCGAACGGTGCGTCAGTTCGTCCCCGTTGACGTAAATCTCTATAAGCGAGGCTTGGCCGAGTTGACCCTGGATCATAGCCTCCGAGAGGGGGTCTTCAACATGCTTTTGCAGTGCGCGGCGAAGCGGACGGGCTCCGTAGGAGCGATCGGCGCACGTTTTATCCACGATCCAGCGCTTCGCTTCGGGCGTCAGCCTAACTTCAAGGCCGTGCCGAGCCATCGTTTTGTTCATTTGTTCAACCTGGAGTTGGACCACTTCGAGCAGCTCATCATCCAATAACTGATCAAAAATGATGATCTCGTCGAGCCGATTGATAAACTCAGGATTGAAGGTCTGGCGCACCTGCGACATCACCATCTCTTCCATCTTCTCCCGCGATGCTTCGGAAGAGCCCTGGAAGCCCATCGTGCCCTTCTTCTGAATGAAGCGGGCCCCGATGTTTGAGGTCATTATGATAATTGCGTTCTTGAAGTCGATGGCGTTACCGAGGGCATCGGTTAGTAATCCATCCTCGAAAACCTGGAGCAAAATGTTGAAGACGTCGGGATGCGCCTTTTCAATTTCGTCAAACAGCAGGACGGAATAAGGCGCGCGCTTTATACGTTCTGTGAGTTGACCACCCTCCTCGTGTCCCACATATCCCGGGGGAGAACCAATTAGCTTGGAAACCGAATGCTTCTCCATGAATTCCGACATGTCAAAGCGGATCATTGAACGTTCGCTGCCAAACAGGAATTCTGCGAGAGATCGCGCAACCTCGGTCTTGCCCACGCCGGTGGGCCCGAGGAACAGGAAGGAACCCACAGGTCGCAAAGGGTTTTTCAAACCTGCGCGCGAGCGACGTATCGCTCGAGCCAGCGCCGAGATTGCCGGGCGCTGGGAAACCACGCGTGTATGCAGTTCGCTTTCAATCCTTAACAGTTTGCGCGTTTCTTCTTCCTTCAGCGAAGTTATGGGAATTCCAGTCCAGCGGGCAATCACCTCCTCGACATCATCGCGAGTGACCTCCGCGGCGACCAACGCGTCTTCGTTTGTATCGCGCACACCTGTAGTGTCGTCGTAGGAACGCGACCATTCAAGCTGGTTCCAGTCGGCCAGGTTGCCCTGCTCGCGACGAACTCGGAGCTTTACCCGAGCTCCGGCCTCGTCGATAACATCGATAGCCTTATCCGGGAGAAACCGATCAGGAATGTAGCGATGAGATTGATAAACAGCGGCTGTCAGCGCGTCGTTGGTGTAGCGAACTTGATGGAAACTCTCGTAGCGTTCGCGCACTCCATCCAGTATCTCGATTGCTTCCGCCTCTGAGGGCGGCGGCACTTTGACCGCCTGAAATCGCCTTTCAAGCGAGCGGTCCTTCTCGATCGACTTGCGAAACTCCGCCGGCGTTGTAGCGCCAATGCACTGAATCTCACCGCGCGATAACGCCGGTTTCAAAATATTCGCGGCATCCAACGAGCCCTCAGCCGATCCGGCTCCCACGAGCGTATGCAGCTCATCGATGAAGACGATGTACTGAGGGTTTTCGATCAACTCCCGCATGATTTGTTTTAGACGCTCTTCAAACTGGCCGCGATACTTCGTGCCCGCCACGATCAGCGAAAGATCGAGTGAAAGGATTCGTTTATTTTCGAGGAACGAAGGAACGTCGCCATGAACTATGCGCTGGGCTAGACCTTCGACAATGGCCGTTTTCCCTACGCCCGGTTCTCCGATGAGCACAGGATTGTTCTTGGTTCGACGGCAAAGTATCTGCACGACGCGCTCTATTTCAGCTTCACGCCCAATCAGCGGATCAAGTTTGTCGTTAGCAGCGTCTTCAGTAAGGTCACGGGAAAACTCTACCAGGTGAGGCGTGTCTTTCTTCTGTGAACCACGAGTGTCCGCTCCTGACTGCCGCGCTATTTCGTCACGAACCGCGTTTAGTCTCAGACCACGCTCGTAAAGAATTTCCGCGGCCATTGAGCGCTCTTCTCTCAAAAGTCCGAGTAAAAGATGCTCAGTGCCAATGTGCCGATGCTGCAGTCGGTCGCTCTCTTCATGAGCGTAAGCAAGCACTCGTTTCGTTTCTGGTGCCAGTGGTAATTCAACCGAAGTGGAAATCTTTTCCCGCAACAGGGTACGGCCTTCGATCTCCTTGCGAATAGACTCAATCGAAACTTGAGCGCGGGGGAAAAAACGGCCGGTTAGGGTTTTGTCTTCGCGCATCAGTCCCAATAGCAGATGTTCCGGCTCAATTGCCGGCGCTCCGAATTGAGAAGCCTCATAGCGAGCGAAGAAAATTACGCGTCGCGCTTTTTCGGTGTAGCGTTCAAACATTGGTCGTACCGAGAAAACTCTTTCTATGATTACCAAGCCGGGCGGAAGTAACTAACCGCCCGGCACGTGTCCGCATTATAACCTATGAAGGAAGGCGCAAGAAATCATTGTCTTGTTTCACAGTGATAAAAGTCCTAACCGAACAAATATTTCAGACCGCTCCAGATTCGTGCAGTCTTCCCTCCTTTAGAACCAAAATGTGGTCACATAGTTGTGCCAACCGCTCGTTGTGTGTGGCCAGCAGAACAATCGCGCCCTGGGTGTGGGCGTAGTCAACCAGCGTTTCGCCAATCTCCTCAGCAAAAGACGCGTCCAGATTACCGGTAGGCTCATCCGCCAGGACCAACGACGGCTGAGTGATTAACGCCCGGCAAACGGCAACCCTCTGCTGCTCACCACCGGAAAGATGTCCCACGGGATGGCCGACACGGCTGCCGAGGGTGAGGTTTTCCAGGGACTCAACTGCCTGAGTCATAGCTTCGCGGCGCCCTGTTCGGCCAATCATCAGCGGTAAGGCGACATTTTCGGCAGCGCTCAGATCGGAAAGCAGGTGGTGAAACTGAAAAACCAGGCCCATGTGGTTCCGGCGAAACGTGGCGAGTGCGGCAGGCGAAGCGCGG
>JAMQPH010000352.1 GCA_023717605.1 Pyrinomonadaceae bacterium | reverse complement strand
AATGTCGCCAGGTCCGTGGAATACGTTGCGGCCAAAATTTCCGAAGCGGCCCGATCCGGAAGCAAAAGTCCCGGTTCCTACCCGCCGGAAGAAGGGGTTTGTGGCTGCCGATGCTGTTCCGCCACCCGTTCCATTAAAGCTGCGATTCTGTCCGCCATTCGCCAGGTCAGTATTGCGAGGATCGAAGAACGTTACTGTCCCCCCCACGAAGTCAGGACGATCGCTACCCGCGCCGGAGAGTGAGCGGTCATTTGGCTCCGTGATGTTAAAAGGCGTCCCGGTTTGAAGAACGGTTACGCCGCTGAACTGCCAACCACCCAGGAGCTTGCCAAGAGGTCCGACTTGATCCTTATAGAATGGCAGTTCGTAAATGTAGCTGGCGACGTTGCGATGGCGAATATCCTGATCGCAGTTGCCGCGATCAGCAGCCGGGTCATTCCACCGAGTGTTGGAGCGCAACCCTGAAGAGTTGTCAATGCAATGACTCCAGGTGTAAGCATTCTGGAAATAGAGCCCACCGGAGAAGCGTTTGGAAACGGTCACCTGAAGACTATTGTAGTTCGAGTTAGCCGGCGTCTCCTGATTGGTGATGCCACTGAAGACGGAGCCACCGAAGGCCGCATTCTGCGGATTGCCCTGGTTGAAGATGCGGCGCAAATCAGTATTACCAGTGGATGCCCCGGGTCCAGGTATAGCCGGGTTGATTTGTCGTCGGGTTAACAGGTTCACGCCTGCCGTACCCACATAACCGACCTCGAGCAAGTAATTCTTCATGAACTCCCACTGCACGTTTAGGTTGTACTGATGCGAGTAGGGAGTCTTAAAGCCCGGCTCGTTGATCGTCATGCCGATGGGCGCAACCGTCGTAAAGTCAAAGGTTCCGCCTGGCGCCACCGGAGTGAATGGGAAGGGCTGTGGTATCGGAGTAGTACAGAGCGCATTTTGGAACGGATTGTCAAAGGTCGTGCAATCCGAGAAAGGCTGGATCGCGAAAGGCGGCGCCGTCAGGAACTGCAACGTCGTCTCTGAGATTACGGTGTCGAAATAAATGCCGTAGCCACCCCGCAAGCTCATTTTCCCATTCTTGAAGACATCCCATGCAAATCCGACCCGCGGGCCGAAATTATTCTTATCGGTCTGGTAAGTGGAATCCGGGATTCCCGCATCGCCGGGAAATACCATGCCCCGAGGCGCGGTGGGGAAGATAGTGGACTGCTGCCCAAAGCGGAACGTGTTGACACGATTCTCGCTGTCAACCAAAGGCTTGTCCAACTCATATCGCACACCAAGATTGAGCGTCAGGTCGGATCTAACCTTCCAATCATCCTGAAAGTAAAAGTTGTAGGAACTGGTTTCATATCGTGGTGTGCCTGCACTGTTCTGTACAAACTCCAGAACATCCCCTCTCGCGAAATCGCTCAGAGCGGCGCTGAGACCAGGGATTAGGGGCTTGCCCAAAATTGAGACCATATCGCCCGTAAAAATGAAATACCCGTTGTTGATGAAGTCGAAGGTTTGGTTTTGGTAGTAAGTGCGGTACTCACCTCCGAATTTCAAGTGATGATTTCCGCGATTGTGCGAGATGTTGTCTACGAACTGGAAAGTGTTGTCGTCGCGACCCTGCGGCCCTTGAATTGTATTTCCGAAGTTAGTAAACCCCGTGATGTCAATTCTGGGCGGGCCTGTTGCAGCTGAATCATCAGGAACAACACCGGTAATTCCCAGGTCTGCCAGCGACGTTCGATTCACCGGCACAACGCTCAGCGTATCGCGTTGATGCCAGGAGAAACGGAATTCATTAACCGTACTCGCGCTGAATGTGTGGAAATCGCTCGCCACAACATTGGTAAAGCGCAAAACACCACTGGTACCAAAACCAGGTATGGTCGAACCACCAAAAGCAAATGGGTCTGTGAAAATCTGATCCTCGTTGAAGAACGTAACAAACATACTATTCTTCTCTGAGATTTTATGATCACCCCGGATAGAAAACTGATCGCGATCCAGGCTATTCGAGGCCGAGGAGAACAACGTGTTACCCGAATTCGCGACCGGGATCAACGCCAGAAGAGCTTTAGCCTCCGGTACCCCAACCGCGTTGATTATTGCTCTTTGCGCGGCATTCGGAACCGTCGCCGATTGTGATACACCCTGGCGTCGGCGGAAACCCAGATAGCTGAAGAAGAAGAAGGTGCGATCCTTACCGCTGATAATCGAGCGCCCGCCCTCTCCAAATCTTGGCAAATGAAGCGGGCCACCAATCGTCCCCCCGAATTCATTCGTATTAAACTGCGGCTTGCGAAGACCCTGGAAAGTAGGGGCGGCATTGTTGAAGAAGGGAGTCGCATTCAACACACGGTTGCGGAAGAAGTAGAACAGATTGCCATGATACTCGTTAGTGCCTGATTTACTAATCAGAGCAACAATCGCACCAGAATTACGACCGTAATCGGCCGAATAGGTGTTTGTCAGTATGCGGAATTCCTGCAGCGCATCAGGGCTGAAGCCATTGACTGCGTCTGGAACGTTAATCGCGAGGTCATTACTGTCGCCGCCATCCAAAAGATAGTTATTTGATTGGGCACGCTGACCATTGACTGAGAAGGGGCCGACTTGGCCCGCAGGCAGCACACCGGCTTGGAGTGGAGCCAAGGCCAGGGGGTTGCGGCCGCCTGCGCCGGATAATATAGGCAAATCGTTAAGCGTTCTGTTATCTACGGTTCTCCCCATGACCGACGTTTCTGTATTAACCGCCGAGGGGGTTTCAGTGACCGTCACAACCTCGGAGAGCTGCCCGACCTCGAGTTTGATATCAAGCGTCAAGGAATCGTTTACACTAAGCGCGACCTGCGTAGTCACCGTTTTCTTGAAGCCGGCGGCTTCGACCGCAATCGTGTAAGTACCAACTGGTAATTGGTCCAGCCGGTAAGATCCATTAGTACTAGATACAGTCTCCCTGCCGAAATTGGTAGCCGGATTCAGAGCCTTAACATTCGCACCTGCGACCACGGCTCCAGACTGATCCTGGACCATTCCACTGATGGTGCCGGTGTTCTGTCCCAGCGCCACGGACGTAAACAAAAAGAACACGGCAAACAAAGATGCTAGATGGATGAAATTCCTTCTCATGACTCCTCCAATGTGTGGGCTGTGGTGGGCGAAAAGCGGGAATGTGATTCGTATCTGGGGAGAAAACATCATCACGCTGGTCGGTTGTTGCAAGATTCGTGCAAATGCAGCAACCTGCAATAAACAGCCCTTTTTGAAGGATTAAACCGTTACGTGCGTACAAAATCTCGGAGATAATCCAATAATCCGTGCGTTCCCCCGCATTTAAAGCAGCAGCTTTAAGCCTTCTTCACGACTTCAAACTCAAACTGAAGTTCCTTGCCGCGCAGGATCGTACTCATGTAAAACTCCCAAAACTTGCGGGTGAAGCGCAAAGCCGGCCAATGCTGATCCAGGTTGGTGATGAATTCGAGACCCAAGGCACGCCAGAGGTTAGCGAGAGTCACATAGGTACGAACAGGCCTTAACTCAACCGTGGTGTAGAAGGGGAAGGGAGTGCGGTCAGGCATAAAGCAGGTGAAAGAGTAACTGTTGAAGTGGTTACGATGGGTTGGATCAGTGGCCCAGTCAGGATTTGAATAGTGCGGGGTGACGATCTTTATTCGACCAAGGGGCTTAGCAATGCGGTGAAGCTCGGTAATGAAAGCCATCACGTCGGGAACGTGCTCAATCACATGCCGGCAGATTATCAGATCGAATTCGTTCTCCTGAAAGGGATACGGGACGTTAGCAAGATCGTGAATCACATCAGCTGCGGTGCGTGGATTTGAGTCTATGCCGATCGCGCCAGGGTACTTGTTTTGACCACAACCCACATCGAGAATCTTTTTGCTGGAAAGGGTTGAAGCCGGAGCTGTTGCGGAGACAGTCATTGGACAGATCTATTGAGGGTGCCGATAAAGGTGGCCTGCAAATGAATCAAGATCGGCTGGATATATCGGTAATCCGAATTCCGCCCGTAGTGCGTCAAGCGTCATGCCATCGAGCATTATCTCCTCGTCGCTCTTGAGCGTGTGCTTGGGAATGATTGCAAAGTCTCCGGTTACCTTCCCTCGAGCTGAAAGGAAATCCCCGCCGGTAAGCAAGCCGGCTACGGAGACGTCCCCGCCAAAGTAATTATTTTCCACCGCCTCGACATGAATCCTGGTGCCGAAGCGCGTGTTTAATTTGTTTACGATCTTTCGCAGCTCTGGAGCGAAGAGTGTGCCGGTAAGAACTGTTCCGAAGATTTTGCCAGGCTCCTTTAGCGGTCGTCGTTCAAGGCGCTGCAACAGACTGTTGAAGTCGCTGTCGAAAGAACGCACCATGCCGATCCCGTCTTCGATCTGGGGATAACTACCATAGTGTGCTCTTCCCGGCACTGCTCGTCCTGCTCGCAGGTAAATCTCGTCGCCCAGAAAAGCAAAGGTGGTCCCTAGTCGCTGCCGCAATTGTTTTTGAATCTTCGTCACCTCATCAATGATCTCGCGACAGAACTCCGGCGTCACAGGCGTAAGACGCGGATCGGTGTTATAGCGGGTTAGACCCAGCGGGACGATGGCAACGCTCGTGATGCGAGGGTAGTCGGCTGCGAGATCATCAATGGTGCGTCGCAAGATCTCACCATCATTTATTTTGGGACAAAGCACAACCTGGGCGTGAATCTCTATGCCGGCGTCAAGCAGTCGAGCCATTTGCGACGATATATCGGCCCGATGTTTTTCTATCCCGAGCAGCCTGGCCCGCACGTCCAGGTCAGTAGCATGAATAGAAACATATTGTGGTGAGAGTCGTTGTTCAATGATTCGCGTTATCTCGTCTTCCGTAATCGAGGTGAGCGTTGTGTAGTTGCCATACAGGAATGAGAGTCGGACGTCTTCGTCACGCACAAAAAGCGATGGTCGGGCATCGGCTGGATTGCCTTTGCAAAAACAGAATATACATTCGTTCGCGCACTGGCGGGGAACGATTTGCTCGAAACTGAAACCGAAGTCCTCGTCCTCGCCCCGTTCGATCTGAAGTTCCCAATCCTCCCCACTGCTCTTGCGAACTTCCACTACTAGTTCCGTTTCCCCCGCGGTTTGAAAACGAAAGTCGAGATAGTCGCGAACGGGCCGGCCGTTCACTCGGGTAATTCGATCGCCCGGCTCCAGTTCAAGCTCGGCGCCAAGACTTTCAGGGGCCACTTCAGTGATTTCGGCACCGCGCCGACGGAGGTTAGTTATCGCTGGAGCGACTGCAAATTCGTACATAGTTTCTAACTCCGCCGAGCACCGGATACCTTCACCACTGTCAATAATCCTTTGCCGGCAAACCTCAGACTATAACAAAGGGCGGAGTCTTTGTTGAGCCGGTAGGCCTCCGGGCGGGAAAAGGCCCCCTATTGATGATTTTTGTTGTTATTAAGGGTGGAAGAAATTTTGACGCCAGGCTTAACCTTTATTGGAGTTGGTGTATAATCCCGCTGCTAACGCAAGGGTTCCGCACTAACAACTTCCTGGACACGCGTACAAAGTCCGAACTTACCCGGTAGCCCCTATGAAGAGAATTACCCCCACAGCCATTTTATTAGTACTCGCTTTGGCCTCAACCAGGTTCGTTGCTGCACAGATCGGCAACAGTTCTCAAGTGCCAAGAGCGGTTGCGAATACCGCAACCAGTACCTCAACCGCACGAAAGAATACAGAATCCCCTGACGCGTCCGCGGAAAAAACGCCAAGTGCAAACTCTCTGACAGCTCAGAAGTTTTACGAGATGGGCGCTGCACTCTATGCTTCGGGCAAGATCGAGGATGCGATCGGGGCTTTCAAACAATCATCCAAACTTCAACCAGACGATCCTCAAAGTCACTACATGCTGGGAATGGCTTATTCCAAAACTAAGGCCTACAAAGAGTCTTTCGAATCGTTCAAGCGTGCCATACGGTCCTGGCCTGATTGGCCCCAAGCCCACTTCAGGTTGGGGGTCATCTCCTATGTGCTTGGAAGGAGAGCTGAGTCAATAAAAGCGTACAACCATCTTTCGAAACTCGAATCTCCGTTGGCAAACTCTCTCTATCTCATCATCAAAGAAGACAAGAATCAAGGAACCACCACTGAGGGCGAGGCGGCAAGCAAGTTGTCGCTGACAGAGATGGAATTAGTTGGAACTGCAGCGCCGGGCAAAGAAGCCAAGAACGTGACTGTTGATTCGAATCCACCCCCCAGAACTAATGTTGAATCTAAAAAAGCATCTGCGAGCCTTGCGTCGTCAATCAAAGAGCCTGCGCCCAATCTAAGTGCGGCCACCCCTACAACAAATACGGAATCCAAAAAAGCATCTGCGAGCCTTGCGTCGTCAATCAAAGAGCCTGCGCCCAATCTAAGTAATCCGAGTGCGGCCACACCTACAACAAATGCGGAATCCAAAAAAGCATCAGTCAGCCTTGGATCGTCAATCAAGGAGACTCCGCCTACTTCGAGGAATCCCCCTGCTGCCACCGAAGACTCCGCAGAATTGACCAGCATGTACCGAATTGGTGTTGGTGACGTGCTCGACATACGTTTGCTCAATTCATTCACGCCCCGGTCTACGTTGTACACCGTGGTTGAAGGCGGACTAATTGACATGGCCATTGCCGGTGGACCAATAGCCGTAGCCGGCCTTACCACCGAAGACGTCCAGGCTCTTCTGGCAGCGGAACTCAAGCGACGTGCGGTTGAAGAAGGTGCCCGCGTCTCAGTTGGCGTGCGGCAGTACTCCAGCCACAGCGTGGTAATTACCGGCCTGGTTAACAATCCGGGAACGAAGTTTCTCAGGCGAGAAGCGGTTCCGCTTTATGTAATCATGGCCGAAGCCCAAACAAGGTCCGACGCAGGGCGAGTAACGATAATGCGCAGTGGGAAGGCCGCAGTCACCGTGGAGCTGAGTGATCCTGAGGCTCTCAACTTTCAAGTTCGGCACGGCGACATGATAAGCGTGACAGCCCGCCCCCAGGAGTTCTACTACATTGCTGGTCGCATCAACCACCCCGGCCAGAAGGTATTTCAGTCAGGCATAACTCTGCTACAAGCTATTCTCGCTGCGGGAGGTCTCAAGGGTCAGAATGAAAACCTGATCGAGGTGTCGCGCGAGGGAGGAGATGGGCGCTTAACAACGACCCAATTCAAACTGAAAGAGATTAAGGCGGGCAAGATCAAAGATCCCAGAGTCCAGCCCGGCGACCGCATAGAGGTAATCCGCTAGAACTGATCATTTTCCATTTGTCATTTCACATTTGTCAGTCAGTTGGTCATTTTAGGGAATGGGCCTCCAACCTGAAACGACTGCGAGACTCTTGAACCATTGGTTAGTGCCCGGGCACGGCCAATTTTATTGACATTCCGGCCTCTCTTTGTTAGTTATGCAACGCGCTTTTTTGCCTGCCGTCCTGTTCTTCAGGGCTTAATCTCTTTAACCAGTTAGCGGATTTTCAATTTAATGATCAACAAACTAAAGCCGGCACTGGTCGGTGGCCTCATCGCAGGCATACTCTGTGTCATTCCCTTTGTAAGCACTTGTTGCTGTATTTGGGCTGCTCTGGGAGGGTTTTTGGCGAGCTTTATGTACATAAAGAGTTCGCCCGCGCCGGTCACGACAGGTGAAGGAGCGATAGTGGGGCTGATGACAGGTGCGATTGGATCTGTGATTTACCTGTTCATTCAAATTCCGCTGGCGCTGCTGTTTGGACTCGCCAGCATGGAGGAAGCTTTCCAACGTTCGGGCGTTGAGCTACCGGTTGGCGGAATAGCGCTGGTGCTGCTGAGCGCTTTCTTAGTCGTTGTTCTTATCCTGGTCTTCTGTACTGTTGGCGGCCTTGTGGGTGTGCCTATTTTTGAAAAGCGGAAGGGCGCCCAACCGCCACCACCGCCGCAGGATTTTGGCACAGCCCCTGGTGGTCCGTACGGCACTGGGTTGTAAGAGTCAACTGCCCACAGGTTTCATCGTAAACGACGCTTTATCAAAACTAGGAGCAGGAGAAACTTCTAAATGTCTCAACAGTGGACTCCCCCCGCGCCGACAACACCTGGCGGACAACCACCCCCAAACTACTTAATACCAGCGATCCTGGTAACAATTTTTTGCTGCTTGCCTGGAGGTATCGTAACGATTATTTACGCCACCCAGGTTAACAGCAAGTATCAGGCTGGCGACATCGCTGGTGCTGAAGAAGCGTCGAAGAAAGCGAAGATGTGGGCGATGATTTCAGCCGGCGTTGGGCTGGTGGTGATCGTTTTGGTTATCATCCTTAACGTACTTGGCATCGCAATGAGCTCGAATTTCTAGCAAAATCTCATTTGAAGATAGACCTGCGTCCCGCTCACTGATGAGCGGGCTCCGCGGTTGTAGAAGGCCTTGAGCGGATTAAACCAAACGCCACGAGTGTCTGGTGGGTTAGCATCTGCCAGAGTTGGCTAGCCTGACCAGGACCAATCAAAAATGCGGAGAAGAAAAACTAATGACTAGATACTGCACGAAGTGTGGCGCGACTAACGATGAGAGCGCCCAATATTGCAATACCTGCCAGGCTCCGCTTCCACCTGTGGGCGGAGGCTATCAGCCAATGCAGTCTGTGAATCCGGGACAGATGACAGACTGGAAAGCCCTCGGTGCAGACAAGAAGCTCGTTGCCGGCATCTGTGGAATCTTGTTAGGCGGATTCGGAGTTCATAAGTTTATTCTTGGCTACACTACCGAAGGGATTATTCAGATCGTTATTACCTTCGTTACCTGTGGAGTTGGTTCCATTGTCGGCCTGGTGGAAGGAATCATCTACCTCACAAAGTCGGATGAAGACTTCGTTCGTACATACATTCAGAACAAGAAGGGCTGGTTCTGAAGCGTCAGATTGGACTGTTTGGGGTATTGAGGCACGACAATGTCGTGCCTCTTTCGTTAAATGCCTCGGCCAACAAATCGCGACTGGTTAATTAAGAGATGACCGGTCGCTAGCGTGGCTGTGTGAAACTCCGAAATCCCATCCACGGCAGTGGGTGGATTGTTCAGGTCCGACCTACAGAGGTGGGCTTATGAATTTACGAATCCCACCAACGGAAGTTGGTGGATGGTTCAGATCCAACCTGTTAGTCCAAATAGAGAGGCCATAGAACTGAACGCGCCCTTTTGCAATCTGCCGCTCTGTTTAGGAGGCGGGATCTGAACAATCCACCAACTCCCGTTGGTGGGATTCAAGAATTCGCGCGTTCTCGCATGTAGGATTGGACCTGAACCATCCACCCACTCCCGTGGGTGGGATTTCTGAGTTTGGGCCCACCCGCTCGCGGTTCTGACGGATGGCGGGTTTTCCTTGACAGAGTCTCGTGATAGTTTTCCCTCTCATGGTTGTTGATGAGATTGTCAATCGACGTTTAAGCGTGTTCTTGCTTTGGCTTACCATCGCCGTCGCCGGCGTTCTTCTTTTTGTATTTGAGCCAGGCAAGTCCGCCTTCTTTCCTGGTTGTCCATTTCGCGCCTTGACCGGTTTTACCTGTCCAGGCTGTGGGACTACTCGTGGGCTTCATCAATTGCTGCACGGCACCCTGGTCGGGGCCTTTCAGTTGAATCCGTTCATGATTC
>JAMQPH010000328.1 GCA_023717605.1 Pyrinomonadaceae bacterium | reverse complement strand
GCTCGTCTTCGAAGTCGTGTTCGCTGGTAAGAACCTCAGCTTTGGCCAGACGAAGCTCAGAGAGCTCGATGGTTGTGCGGATGCGTCCTTTCGAGTCGTCAGCCCCATCAATTCGGGCGCGCTCTTCACGCGAAACTATCTTGAGCGGAGGCGGGGCCGTGAGTTGTTGTGCAGCAGGCTCTTGAGCGCGCAAACCAGGAACATTGATGACCAGGCAAAGCAGCGCGAGCTTGCCTACGCTGAGAGAGAGCCGCAAATGAGTGCCACGGGATTTCATTTCTTGGGCATCTAAGTGGAAGGGTCCACGCCTTGTCTACTTCTTGGGCTTGCGCTTGACTCCCTCTCCCAGCTTGATCTGGCGGCGCAGGGAAGGCAAGCGTAAATTAACCTTGTCGATCTCGAGTTGATTGGTGTTCGGATCGGCACGCCCGAGAAAAGTTTCGTAGGCTGCCTGGGCCTCTTCGTATTCTCCAAGATAATCATGTGCGCTGGCAATGAAATAATAGGCCACCGCCATATCAGGTTTCTTTTTTAGGAGCCACTCATACTCGGGAATCGCTTCCTGGTAGCGCTTCTGTTCGTAAAGCGCGGTGGCCAGATTCGCGTGAGCAACATAATTGTCGGGAACCACCGAGATGACTCGACGCAGAATATGGCCAGCCTCGGCAAATCGCCGAGCGCGGACAAGAGCGGCAGCGTACCCGGTCGCATACTCGGGGTTGTCCGGTTCGATCTCGGTGGCACGGCGATAGAATTCCAGCGAGCGCACAGGATCGTCGGTGCGATATGAAGCTCCGGCTCTGGCCAGCAGCAAGGCACTCTTGGGATTCTTTTCAATCAGTTTGACGAGCGCGCTGCGAGCGATGGAGGGATCTTCGCTATTGGCCGCCTCGATTTCCTCCTTCGTACCAATCACCTTGATCTTGCCGTCTGCGGAACTCTCACCGGCGCTGATTAACCCCGCCCCTGCAGCGATGCGTTGCGCGTCGTCGGGCTTGCCGGCCCGTTCGTACGCGACCACTACACGATAGAGAATCTGTTTGTCGGTGGCCTTTGCTTGTTCTACCGCTCTGAGATCCTTCAGAGCTGGTTCGTAGTCGCCTTCTTCGACATACAGTTCTGCACGTTCGACTAGCCCGGCAATATTCTCAGGATCAATTTCCAGAACGTGTTGCAGACTTGTCTTAGCGGCAGGCTTATCTCCCAGCGCTCGTTCAGCCATAGCCCGCAGGAGCCACGTCGAGGCGGGAGCGTCGGAGTCGTTGGTGGCGGTCTGTGCGAGTTTGAGCGCTTCCTTAGCATCGCCCTCGCGAAGTCGAATACTCGCCAACACGCGAAGAGCGAGAATGTCGTGACTGTCGAGCTTGAGTGCCTGTCGCAGTGCTGCCTCTGCTTCAGTGTCACGGTTAGTGCGGGCCAGTAGAATCCCGAGTGCCGAATAGGGAAGCGACCAGTCTTTCCGATGCTTGATTGCCCGTCGAAATGCAGCTTCTGCCTCACCCAAACGTCCCAGCGACGTGAGTACGTTTCCCATTTGAAACTCGGCTTCTGGAAATTCAGGTTTGACCTTGATCGCCTCTTCATAGAACGCCAGGGCCCTCGCCAGATCGCCGCGTGCATGAGCAGTCTGGGCTTGCTCAAACAACTTAACTGGGTCTGCGGCACCATCTCCGAAGGCATCCTCACTCTGCGCGCTAGCTAAACTTGTGCTGACGACCAGCAAGGCAGTCGCGGAGGTCAGAACGATTGCACGAAACCGCACACCAGAAAGCATTGTTGACCAGAGGCGCATGGGAGAACAAACCGCGAACCCGACGAGGAAAGAATTGCCCGGGGAGGCAACGATCTTAACACGCCAGAAGTCGGGGCGTCCAAAGCTAAGTTGTAGCAAGACACTGACATCGGGACAATGTGATGTCGGTTGCGCTCATATTGATGCATGGGATACCATGCGCTGACGTCCCAGGATATTAAGTTGAGAGAGAACGAGGCACGCTAGACGTGTCTTCATTCCACGAGTGACATAATTGTGAAGGACTCCATCATCATCGAGACAGAGAGCGGCCCCGACACTCCGGTCAACTATTACGATCATTCTGCAGGCAGTTCGAAAGAGGAAAGACTCCGGCAACTCTTTCGCGAGATGCGCTCCGTTTTGGTCGCGTTTTCTGGCGGCGTTGACAGCACGTATGTGGCGTATGTTGCCAATGCCGAACTCGGAGATCGCGCGCTCTGCGTAACTGGCGATTCAGCCAGCTTACCTCAGTATCAGCGTGACCAGACTGCTCGGATCGTCGAGCAGTTTGGCTTTCGCGCCGAGACAATCAAGACAGACGAGTTGGAACAACCGGCTTATCGGGCCAATGGGCCTAACCGTTGCTATTTTTGCAAGGATGAATTGTACCGAAAGCTGGAGCCGCTGGCACAGGCGCGGAATTTGGGGTTCATCGTTGATGGTTCGAACACCGATGATCTCGGCGACTATAGGCCGGGACGAGTGGCCGCAAGCGAACACAACGTCAGAAGTCCGCTAATTGAGGTTGGGATCAGCAAGCAGGAGGTTCGTGAGTTGAGCCGGCAGGCCGGGTTGCCTACTTGGGATAGGCCTGCCAGTCCCTGTCTCTCGTCACGAATAGCCTATGGCACTCCGGTAACCATTGAACGCCTCTCCAAAGTTGATCAAGGCGAAGAGATTCTCCGCCAGTTGGGCTTTCGAGAATTTCGCGTGCGCCATCACGATAGTTTGGTGCGTCTGGAGATTGCCCCCGCGGAGATGAACCGCGCACTACGGGCTGAAATTGTTGAGGAGTTGGCCCATCGTTTTCGCGAACTCGGTTTTAAGTACGTTACTCTTGATCTTCACGGCTACCGCACCGGTGCGATGAACGAAGCTTTGCGCTAGTGGCTACCCGTGCTTCTGAAAAAAAAAGAATTGGAGATGGCTATGTCCTTGCAAAGCACAGTTTATGTGGATGACATACGCGAGATAAAAGAAGCGAACCCGTTTGAGTCGATGATGTCTCGGTTTGATCGCGCGGCGCAGTTGCTCAATCTCGATCCGGATCTCTATGCGGTTATGCGTGTCCCCAACCGGGAACTCAAAGTCTATATTCCCACCCGCATGGATTCAGGCCGGATTCAGGTGTTTGAGGGGTATCGTGTTCAGCACAATTTCGCGCGTGGTCCAGCCAAGGGCGGAATTCGATATGCTCCGGATGTTAACTTAGACGAGGTCCGTGCGCTCGCGGCCTGGATGACCTGGAAGTGCGCCGTTGTCAATGTTCCGTTTGGCGGGGCGAAGGGCGGTGTTGTTTGCGATCCGCAGCAGATGTCAATGGGGGAGCTTGAACGGATGACCCGTCGGTATGCCTCGGAGCTGCTCGATTTCATTGGACCAGAGAAAGACGTACCGGCGCCGGACATGAATACCAACGAGCAAACGATGGCTTGGATCATGGACACGTTTTCGATGCATGCCAGACATACCGTGACAGCGGTGGTTACGGGAAAACCGATTGATCTGGGCGGATCTTCCGGCCGTCGAGAAGCTACCGGCCGGGGCCTCCTGATCGTTATCAATGAGGCGATAAAGCGATTTCAGATGAAACCCGCGGAGACTAGAGTGGTGGTGCAGGGATCAGGGAACGTGGGGGGCATCGGCGCACGGCTGCTTCATGAAGCCGGGTACCGAGTGGTGGCCATTTCGGACGTTCATGGAGGTATTTACAATCCAAATGGCATTGATATTCCCTCCGCGCTTGCTTACCTGCAAACGACCCGATCCTTCGAAGGCTACGAGGGAGTTGAAACGGTCTCGAACAGCGAGTTACTGGAGCTGGAGTGTGATGTACTAGTGCCGGCTGCGACCGAAAACCAGATAACCTCGCAAAATGCGGATCGGATTAAGTGCAAAGTGCTGGCTGAAGGGGCCAATGGACCAACAACTGCCGCTGCGGATGAGGTACTTCACCAGAATGGAGTATTTGTTATTCCCGACATTTTGGCGAACGCCGGCGGCTTTACGGTGTCATATTTTGAGTGGGTCCAGGACAGAATGGGTTACTTTTGGCGCGAAGACGTCGTCAATCAGCGGCTAGCGGATACGATGGTGGCGAGTTTCAACGATTTGTGTCGTTATGCCGACGCCCATTCGGTCGATACGAGGACCGCGGCGTACATGCTGGCCATCGACCGAGTGGCCTATGACACACGCATGCGTGGCATCTATGCGTGACCGAAAAAACATAAAGAAAATGGCCCTTTGTCAGTGAAAAGGTCTTGATTTCCCCCAAAAGGTAGAGTATGGTCTGGCATGATTTTAGCGGTCGGCCCAGCTAAGAAATCCTAGATTTGCGCGGCTGGTTTGGGCGTAAAGAATTGAAATTCTCTGACATATAGTTGGAGCCTCCGCATCAAGGAATTGATTGCGTTGGTCAACGCTCTTAAGCAAACTTTTTACTTTCGCAGGAGGAATGCGATGAGACTCGCAACTAGAGCGCTAATTGCCGCGCTCGCTACGTTGGTACTGTGCACGGCGGTATCAGCACAAACTCTGAGAGGGCCCAATGACCCGCGTAATCAGGCTCCGACCGTCGGAACAGGCGGCTCGCCAGGTGGGCCAACCGGACTCTTTACCATCTACGACGGCGACACACTGCGTCGAGGTGAGTTCACTTTTAGCATTGCCTACAGCAACTACGATCGTGATCCCGGTGACGTGGATATCACAGAGATCCCCGTCAGCTTTAACATAGGCCTCAGCGATCACTTCGAGTTGTTCTTCAACACTGACGCCTATCGCGGGGTTAAGGTCAACAATCCGAAGAACCTGTCAAGCTTCTACTTGCCAAACTCGCAACTCTTCTTTACCTCAACCTTGCTTGGAAGTGGTCCCGCGATTATTTTGGCGCCGATCCGCGTGACGGGAACAACTGGAATCAATGGTGCGGTATTTCGCCCGGCGTTCTGTCCGGCTTGCATACCTGTTATCACCTCGATTGGTCCATCGGTAGGATCGCGAACTACATTTTTCATAGGCGGCCAGCCGTTTATTCAATTCCCGTTCGTTGGCGGTACGGGTCCTAACTTCGGACTCACGGGTAACTTTGCTGCCCCTCCTTATACCAGCGTGTTAGGCGCTCCCACTGCTAGTGGTGGTAGTTTTAGTGCGGCATCAAACTTCCCGGGCGTTGGTTCGCCATTTGGCAGCATCCTGCCGGGCGTTGTGCTTACCACAAGAGTCCAGCCGACTACCGCAACCACGCTTCCGATTATCGTTCCCGATCTTTTCACGATTACTCCGAGTTACCTTCCGGATGCACCGTTCGTAAATCGCCTCTATGGTGAGTCGGCTTTTAGCACGTCTACCATTGGTGGCAATATTCGCTTTACCGGACCGAATAACCCACTCAGTCTCAACCTGATCCCGTTCTATAGATTTTACTGGGATAAGGCGGACGACGCTGCAGGCTTTAACCAGTTGCAGCGCGGCGCGAGTCCCGGTGGTAGCCTCGGCGATTTCGGCCTTGTCGGCGTGGTCGGAGGTCGACTCAGTCGCTCTGTTCACCTTGCGGCTAACTTCGGTTACATCTTGAACAGCAACCCGGAATCGACTGCCTTCGGCGGCGGCGACGCCACCTTGCTGGATCGAGCTGACGAACTCATCACCGGGATTGGCTTTGACTTCCCAATAAACCAAACCTTTCAGCCAATCGCTGAGCTGAAGTCAACTTGGTATGTTGGCGGCCGCACGCCAAATGCGTTTGAGAACAATCCAGTCGATCTGCTCGCGGGCGTGCGAGTTTATCCGCGCCGCTGGTTTGGCTTCAGTGCTGCGTATCGACTGCATATGAACCCGCAAGACACTACAGACATTCCGGGGGGGTTCGTTCAATCAGAAGACCCGCACGGTTTCCTGACCCAGTTCTGGATTGGCCATCGAAACGCGAGGATAGTACCCATTCCTAATGCCCCCCCGTCGGTTTCTGTTTCAGCATCCACTTCCAACATCAATCTGCCGTGTGAAAGTGGACCTAGTGTAGAAGGCTGCGTTCCCAGCGCGAGCAAAGAAGTACAGTTGACTGCACAGGCCACCGACCCGGATAACGACACACTGCTTTACACGTGGTCTGTTACTGGCGGCAAAATCTCCGGCGAAGGTCGAGCCGTTAACTGGGATCTGTCGGGCGTCAATCCGGGAACTTACACAGCCACCGTTGAGGTCAATGACGGAAATCAACACACCGCTAACGCTGCGGCCGTGGTGACAGTGACCTTATGCGGTTGTGCACCTCCTCCATGTCCGACCGTTGCAGTGAGCTGCCCGGCCGACGTTAAGGTGGGTTCGCCCATAACCTTCACCGCCTCAGTTACTGGTGGTCCATCCGGCTTGACGCCGACCTACAATTGGTCGGTATCAGCAGGCACGATCACGAGTGGTCAGGGCACGCCCGAGATTTCGGTTGATACAGCTGGAATCGGTGGGCAGACTGTGACCGCAACTGTCGAACTGGGCGGCGTGGCACCCGAATGTTCGCGAACAGCGTCGTGTTCCACATCAATCACGGTACCAGAGGTGATCAGCCCCGTGAAGTTTGACGAGTACGGCGACATCCGGTTCAACGACGAGAAAGCTCGTCTCGACAACTACGCAATTCAGTTGCAGAACCAGACAGGGTCGACAGGCTACATCATTGCTTACGGCACCTGTGAAGGTCAGGGTCAGGCTCGAGCCGATCGTGCTAAGAACTACCTGGTTAACACGCGCGGTATCGAGGCTGGACGTATCACTACACTCGACGGCGGCTGCCGAGCCGATCTGGCAGTTGAGCTATGGATTGTGCCGACGGGCGCAAATCCGCCGGCGGCGACCACTGACAACTTAGTCTCGCCGTGTCCTGAGTGTAAAAAGGGTGCGCGACGTCGTGACTAGTAACTAGGCAAACCTCGCGTTCCTGAAACGCGAATCTTCCGAATACGGGCGATCTCCTAAAGAGATCGCCCGTATCGCTTTGATAGCCTTGGGATTTGTGCAACTAGGCTACGGAGGCGCCGCATCGTACGGAGGCGGAGAAGTTGGCTAGATACAAACGGTGTAAATTATACTAAACTCGGTTCGGTGCCTTAGGTGCCTTATCTCAGTCTTGCGGAATTGCCTTTTGAAAGATGATTACTAAAGTTATGAAGCTAATCCCCCTCGTTCTAGTTCTACTTGCGTTAATCGCTCAGCCTCTCGGATTTCGGTCGACAGGTCTGGCTGCCGATACCGACAGCGCCGATCCGGCTCAATATTCCAATGACTGGCGCCCTACAGGCCCCCCGGGAGGCGATGTGCGGGATCTGGTCGTCGATCCAAACAACCCTGATCGGTTTTATTTCGGGACGCTTGATGGCCAGCTCTACACCTCTGCGGATGGAGGAAAACGCTGGGAACTTCTATATAACTTTAACAAGCCCAAGTTGTTTGTGGATCATATCCTGGTTGATCCGCGCGACTCGAAGACCCTGTACGTGGCTGCACATAGGCACAAAGAGCCCGGAGGGTTCTTTAAGTCAACCGATGGCGGCCGCAAATGGCGTGAGAGCAAGGAACTCAAGAATGAAGCTCTGCATTCGCTCAATCAATCCAAGTCCGATCCGGATGTCTTGATAACCGGCACCTTTAATGGGATCTTTCGCTCGGACGACTCGGGTGAGTCCTGGCAGCAATTGCCAACCCATAACACAGCCGGGCTGGTTCACGTTGAGTCGCTGGCGATCGATCCCCGCACTCCCGACATTGTCTATGCGGGTACCTGGTATCTTCCCTACAAGACCACTGATGGCGGGCAGACCTGGCAGTCAATCAAGAATGGGATCATAGACGACTCCGACATTTTCGCCATCGATATCGATCCCCGTGATCCAAATCACGTGATTGCCTCCGCCTGCAGCGGAATCTATGAGACCAGGAACGCGGGTGACAGCTGGCGCAAAGTTCAGGGCATTCCATCACAATCTCGAAGAACCCGCGCAATCCTGCAACACCCATCGATTCCTGGCCTGGTCTTTGCCGGTACTACCGAGGGCTTTTGGCGATCAGAAAGAGGTGGTGATTCAGACTCCTGGATGGTGACCACGTCGAGGCAATTGGAGATCAACTCGATCACCGTTCACCCTTCACGTCCCAATACAATCTACATCGGCACAAACAACTATGGTGTGATGGTCTCTCACGACAGCGGCAAGAGCTTCTTACCTACCAATGCAGGGTTTAGCGGTAGGTTCACCAACACCATCGTGGCGGATCGCGAGATGCCGAATAGGATTTACGCCACAACTATAAACACAGCTACCGGGGGCGGTTTTCTCTTTGTCAGCAATGACAATGGTCAAAGCTGGCGCCCATCGATGCGGAACATGCCTCCGCGCCTGATCACCTATTCCATCTTGCAAGACCATCAAGACCCCGAGGTGATTTATTTAGGAACCAATCTGGGTATCTATCGGTCCGTCGATAGAGGAGCTTCCTGGGCACCGATATGGGCTACCAACTCCGATGAGACTGTTCCCACCAAGAAAGTCACACGAGTGAAGAAAACATCGAGGCCGGCCACAACTTCTCGTCAGCTCACACCAGTCGTGGCCAAGGAACCCGACGAGACAGTGCGTCGCGCCCAGGTAGCTCTAAATCGCGCGGGTTACAACGTCGGTGACGCCGACGGAAGAGCCGGGCCACTAACGCTCACCGGACTAAGAAGATTCCAGGCAGATCGCAGTCTTCCTACAACGGTAAAATTTGATGACATCACTCTGGCGGCGCTGGGAGTGTCCAAAGGCGATGGTTCTATCGCGGCGGAGGAGCAAGCAGCAGCATCTTTGATCATTACCGATTCTATCAATGCATTGGTACATACAATAGACGTATCCAGCGGCAATCCCAGTTTCCTTGCGGCCACGAATGTAGGACTGTATCGCAGCCAGGATCCTACCAAGGGCTGGCAGAAGCTCCCCTATAGCTCTTCAATCGATCCTCGCACCACTTGCATTTCTACCAGGCACAAGCAGACGGAGGTTATCTGGGCTGGCACAGCGGCTTCGG
>JAMQPH010000277.1 GCA_023717605.1 Pyrinomonadaceae bacterium | reverse complement strand
CGGTACAAACCGACCGAACTAAGCAGCCTCTATACCCGGTTACTCGATCGACTGGCAGCATTACCCCGCGTCTCATCAGCCACGGTAGCGACCTACGCGCCGATGAGCGGGACAGGCAGGTCAAGCACTATCACCGTGCGGGGATACACTCCAAACCCCGGCGAGGACATGGAAGTCGCCGACATGCTGATTGGACCGGCGTACTGCGAGACACTCGGCGTGCCGCTGTTGCTCGGTCGTGAGATTGGACCACGCGACACCCCTGCGGCCCAGAAAATCGCGGTGGTAAATCAGATGTTTGCTCAAAGGTTTTTCCCGGGACAGAACCCAATCGGAAAGCGATTCCATTACGGAGATGAGGATGATCCGGAGCGTAGCGAAGACGTTGAAATCGTCGGCGTTATTGGCGATGTGAAATATGAAAGCGCCAGGGAAGATCCTCTACCGACGGCCTATCGGCCAATTCTGCAAGTTCAGGACTCAGATGCATACAGCAGCACTTTGCAAATTCGGTCAAGCGGCGATGCTGGTGACCTCGCGCCGGCGGTGCGACAGGCGATTGCAGAAGTGGACGACAAACTCCCAATCTCCGGTGTTACGACTTTACGAGAACAACTTGCAGGCAGGCTGGACCAGGAGAAGTTGATCGCCGAACTGGTCAGCTTTTTCGGACTGCTCGCCCTGTTGCTCGCCTGCATTGGCTTGTACGGCGTAATGGCCCATGGAGTTGTCCGTCGCACCAAAGAGATTGGCATTCGCATGGCCCTGGGCGCCGAACGTCGCAGCATTATCTGGATGGTGTTACGAGAAACGCTGGTCCTGATTCTGGTGGGTGTCGCCGTTGGCGTGCCTGCTGCTATTGGAGCCGGTCGTCTCATCTCCAGCCAACTCTTTGGTCTCGGCGCCGCCGATCCGCTAACGCTGGCGGCGGCCACTTTGCTCCTTACAGTCGTTGCCGTTTTGGCAGGTCTTTTACCGGCTCGCAAAGCTTCGCGGGTCAACCCCTTAATTGCACTTCGATATGAATAAGAGAGAGCTATGGACTCTTTTCTAAAGGACATTCGTTACGGCGTCAGGTCTCTCACGGGGCGTCCGACGCTCACAATCATCGCCATCCTTACGTTGGCCATAGGCATTGGTGCCAATAGCGCCATCTTCAGCGCCATTAATGCGCTGCTGCTGAAGCCCCTGCCCTTTCCAGACCTCGATCGAGTGGTGGCTATCTGGGACAAGGTGCCTAGTCGGGGCGTTGTACACAACGAAGTGGCGATGGCGAACTATCTGGATTGGGAAGCGCAGAACCAGTCGTTCGAACAACTCGCAATCTATCGCTGGTGGAGTGCGAATCTTACGGGCGTCGAACCTCCTGAACGCATCCAGGGTTTCCTGGTGACGGCAAATTTTCTCGACGCAATCGGTGTGAAGCCGATCATGGGCCGCAACTTTTCCCGGGAAGAAAACCAGCCCGGCAAAGACTCTGTGGCAATTATCACTCACAGTCTGTGGCAGAGGCGTTTCGGCGAGGATCCGAACATTGTTAATAAAACGATTACGCTAAACAGCATTACTCGCACCGTAGTCGGGGTTATGCCCGAGCGTTTCAACTTTCCCAAGGGCGCCGAGGTCTATGCCCCGCTAGCGATGACGACGGAACTGGCGCGCAGTCGCGAGAGTCATAGTTACTACGTTATCGGACGACTCAAAGCAGGCGTTTCCCTGCAAAGCGCGCAAGCAGATACCGACACCATAACCGCACGACTGGAGAAGCAATATCCGGACACAAATACCGGATTGGGCGCCACTGTCTATCCAATCGTTGCAGACACCGTCCGTCAATACGACACAGCGCTGTGGGTGATGATGGGCGCTGTCGGGTTTGTTCTGTTAATTGCGTGCGTGAATGTTGCCAACCTGATGCTCGCGCGTGCCAGCGGTCGTCAAAAAGAGATTGGCTTGCGAGCGGCGCTGGGTGCCAGCCGATGGCGCATTATTCGGCAGTTGCTCACCGAAAGCTTGATTGTCGCTCTGTTGGGCGGCGCCCTGGGCGTACTCGTTGCCTATTGGGGTATTGATGCGTTGCGGGCCGCTAATCCCGGCGAGGCGGCGAAGTTTGCGCCCGGTTGGTATCAATTGGGAATAAACGTTCCGGTGCTGGCGTTTACGCTCGTACTTTCCCTTCTCAGTGGACTGGTGTTTGGTCTCGCTCCCGCCTGGCAGGTCTCGAAGCCCAATCTTAACAATGCCCTCAAAGAAGGTGGCCGGCAAACGACTGGCGGGTCGCATCGACTAAGAAGCTCGCTGGTTGTTTTTGAAGTCGCACTCTCACTTGTGCTGCTTGTAGGTGCCGGTCTGCTCCTTCGCAGTTTCCTTGCGCTACTCAAGACAAATCCCGGGTTCAATCCTGACAATGTGCTGACGATGAACCTCGTGCTTCCTGGAGCGAAATACAAAGAGGACCCACAACGCGACAGCTTCTACCGAAACCTGGTCCAGCGTGTAAGAACATTGCCCGGCGTTGAATCAGCCGCAGTCGTTAACTATCTGCCGCTGGGCGGCGCGAATTCATCGGACGCCTATTTAGTTGAGGGCGATGCGGAACCGCAGCCTGGCCAGGAAAACATTGGGCGGTATCGCGTCTGCTCGCCTGACTATTTTCAAACGATGGAAATTCCGATGCTTAAAGGCCGCGGCTTTACAGAACAAGACAGAACCGGCGCCAATCCGGTGGTGATCGTCAATGAAGCACTCACACGACAGCATTGGCCAAACGATGATGCGATTGGCAAGCGCATTCGCTTTTATGGCCCGTTGGAGAGAGCGCCGTGGATGGAAATTGTCGGGGTGGTGCGAGACGTAAAGCATGAGTTGAATCTGGCCGTGACGCCTGAATTCTACCTGCCTCACGCGCAGGATTCCTGGAACGCGATGGTGTTGGTAGCCAGGACGAATGTGGAGCCAGGGTCGCTGGCGCCTCAGATCAGGCAACAGGTCTGGGCCATCGATAAGGATCAGCCTGTGTTCGACGTGCGCTCAATGCAGGAAGTGCGTTCGCTGTCAGTAACGCTTTATACGTTTTCTTCTGTGATGGTCGGCATATTTGCTGGAGTCGCTTTGTTGCTTGCAGCGGTCGGCATCTACGGTGTGATGGCATTCGCTGTCACCCAACGCACCCACGAGATTGGCGTGCGGATGGCGCTTGGCGCCCGCGCAACTGATGTCCTGAAACTGGTGGTTAGAAACGGAATGTCACTCGCTCTGATAGGCGTAGTGGCAGGACTGGCCGGCTCGTTCGTATTAACGCGGTTACTGCAGAGCTTGTTATTTGGCGTCACGCCCACGGACGCGCTGACCTTCGCCGTTGTCACATTCGGGTTGCTGCTGGTAGCGCTGCTCGCTTGTTACATCCCGGCGCGGCGCGCAACGAAGGTCGATCCGCTGGTCGCGCTGAGATACGAGTGAGTGGCACAGACTTTAGTCTGTGATTGCCGGGCAGCGATAACTTCAAGGTGGTGGTTCAAAAGGCGGCTACACAGAATGAAGTCTATGCCACGTGGAGTTGGCAAACGGAAATGACATCATGGAAACACTCTGCAAAGACATTACCTACGGTGTTCGCACGCTAGTCAAAAGCCCCGGCTTCACAGCCGTCGCGGTCCTTGCGCTCACCTTAGGTATTGGAGCGAACACCGCTATTTTCAGCGTCGTCAACTCGGTGCTGCTACGTCCTCTTCCTTTCAGCGATCCGGGCCGGCTCGTGCAACTCTGGGAGGCCAAAGCAAGCATGGGACGAACCGAGATGCCCGCCTCTTATCCCAACTTTGCCGACTGGCGAGATCAGAATCAGGTGTTTGAGCACTTGGTCGCCTACTCGGATTGGACTTTCAACCTGACCGGCACGGGAGAGGCCGAGCGAATTCGTAGCGCAATCGTATCCCCCGCTTTCTTCTCTGCTCTTGGCATTAAGGCCATTCGTGGGCGTGTGTTCCTGGCAGGAGAGGACGAACGCGGAAAAGACCTGGTAGCTGTGATAAGCGAAAGTTTGTGGCAGCGGCGATTCGATTCTGATCCGAACATCGTTGGCAGATCGATAAACCTCGACGACAAATCCTTCACCGTTGTCGGCATCATTGCCAGGGGCGTTCAGGCGCCCCTGTTATCCGATGAGATTGAACTTTGGGCTCCTGTGTCACACGGTTTCGGCTCCACCAATCGCTTCGGACACTACCTCAACGTTATCGGGCGTCTCAACCCTGACGTCACGACGCAGCAAGCGCAGGCAGAAATGAACACTATTGCCAGACTAGAGCAGCAGTACCCGGAATCTAATAAGGGACTAGGCGTGAGAGTCGTTTCCCTGGGTGAGCAGATAGTGGGTAACTTCCGGACCTCGTTACTGGTGATGCTCGGCGCGGTCGTGTTCGTGCTGCTAATCGGCGCGGCCAACGTAGCGAATATGTCGCTAGCTCGGGCGGCAACGCGGCAAAAAGAGATCGCCATTCGCACAGCGCTCGGCGCCGGCCGCTGGCGGATAGTGCGGCAGTTGTTGACCGAAAGCATGCTGCTGTCATTGACAAGCGGCGTCCTCGGGTTCCTGGTCGCGATCTGGGGAATTGACCTGTTGGTGGCATTGAGTCCGGCAGACCTGCCTCGTGTTAAGGAGGTCACCATTGATCTTCGCGTCCTGGGTTTCACACTCGCAGTTTCTCTTCTAACGGGAATACTCTTCGGACTCCTTCCTGCCCTTCAGGCATCGCGATCGAAGCTGAACGAGAGACTTAAGGCTGGTGGGAGGAGTGCGACGAGCGGCACTAATCGTCAGCGCCTGCGCGGCTCCCTGGTGATCACGGAAATTGCTTTGTCGCTCGTGCTGCTGGTTGGCGCAGGGCTCTTGATTAGAAGCTTCATAAGGTTGCAATCCGTCAATCCGGGCTTTAACCCCAGCAACGTGTTAACCATGCAGCTTGATCTAAGTGGGCCAAAGTACAAGACAGGCTCGCAAGTCATAGCCTTCCACAATCAACTTCTCGAACGGCTCAAGCAGTTGCCTGCTGTCCAGTACGCCAGCACTCGTTCATTTGTACCTATCGCCAGCGATGCCTCGTTTGCGTACCTCCGTTTCAACGTCGAAGGCCGTCAAGCCGATATCTCAGAAGCGCCGGTAGCTTTTTACAACGGTGTCAGCCCCGATTACTTCCAGACGATGATGATCCCCATGCTGAAGGGAAGAGGGTTCAGCGATAAGGACGTGAGAGGTTCGCAAAATGTCGCCATCGTCAATGCTGCTTTGGCCCAGCGCTATTTCGGTGCTGAGGACTCAATAGGCAAGCGAATCTCTTTGGAAGACAACCCGAAAGAAGGGGACTGGGTCACGATTGTCGGCGTAGTCGGCGATACCAAACCGCGTGAGCTTCGCAGCGAGCCGGTTGCTGAGCTGTACATGCCCTATAACCAGCAGCCTGAGCGAGGCATGTCGTTGATGATTCGCTACCTGGAAGGCGGCACCGGCGTGGCAGCCGCAGTGCGAAACGAGGTACTCGCGCTTGATAAAGATCAGCCGGTTTACAGCATCAGGACGCTCGACAGCGTGCTGTCCGAATCAGTGGCAACGCCGCGATTTCGAACGCTGCTGCTCGGAGTCTTTGCAGGCGTGGCTTTGATCCTGGCCGGTGTGGGCATCTACGGCGTCATCTCGTATGCAGTCAGCCAGCGCACGCACGAGATCGGAATCCGGATGGCGCTCGGAGCGCGAGCGACAGACGTGCTGAAGCTGGTCCTGAAAGGCGGGATGATACTCGTCCTGATCGGCGTGGCATTGGGATTGGCGGGGGCATTTGCGCTTACTCGAGTGCTTACGACCCTGTTATTCGGGGTTACGCCGACTGATGTCGCAACATTCGCGACCGTCTCGCTTGGCTTGATCGTCGTAGCGCTGCTCGCTTGTTACATCCCGGCGCGGCGCGCAACGAAAGTCGATCCGCTGGTGGCGCTAAGGTACGAGTGAGGTGAAGAGACGTATAGGACTTATTGGGCTTATCGGACCTATCCGAAGCGCGTAAGGAGGTAACAACATGTGGGGAGCACTGAGACAGAACCTAAGCTACAGCATACGCACGCTGGTCAAGAAGCCCGGCTTCACTTTAACCGCAGTGTTGACACTCGCGTTGGGGATAGGAGCGACGACTTCCATTTTCAGCGTGGTCTATGCGGTGTTCGAACCTATGCCGTATCCCAAGCCCGACCAACTGGTCATGGTGTGGTCCAAGGTGCAGGGTGGGAGGAATTCCGTATCGCCGGGTGACTATCTTGACTGGAAGCGAAGGAGTACGTCCTTTCAGGGTATGGCCGCATGGGGCGGCGCCTCATTTAATATCGCAACCAACGACAGGCCCGAGCAAGTCGATGGCTCACCGCGGACACCCGGATTTTTCACCATGGAGGGAATGCCAATGATGCTAGGCCGCGATTTCCTTCCTGAAGAGGGCGAGCCGGGCAGGGACCACGTCGTGGTACTCAGCAACCGATTGTGGAGCCGGCACTTTGGCGCCGACCGCGACATCATCGGTAAAGAGATCCGGATGAATGGAGAACCCTACACAGTCGTCGGCGTCCTGCCGCCTGGCATGCATGATCGCCTGCCCATGCAGTTATGGGTGCCGTTGGTCTTCAAACCAGAACAAAAGATCAGTCACGACACGCATTTCATCCTCGTGATGGGGCGATTGAAGGACGGCGTCTCGCTCGCCCAGGCGCAGGCCGAAATGGACGGAATTGCCCAGCAGTTACAAAACGAGTACCCGCAGTCCAACGCAAATTGGGGTGTCAGCGTGGAACCGCTGCACCTTGATTTCCTTGAGAGGTCGACGCGCCGAAACCTTTGGCTGTTGCTTGGCGCAGTCGGGTTCCTCTTAATGATTGGTTGCGTCAACGTGGCAAATCTGCTGTTGGCGCGCGGCACATCTCGTCAGCGAGAAGTCGCCGTGAGGGCGGCGTTGGGCGCCTCGAGAATCCGGCTGTTCGCGCAGTTTCTCACTGAGAGCTTAGTGTTGGCCGTCCTCGGTGGAGCACTCGGCATTCTGCTCGCGGGAATAATTATCGATGCAATAGAGGTGATCATGCCGCCTGTCGGCACCATGCTGCCGTCAGAGGCCGACATCAGAATCAGTATTCCGGTTTTGCTTTTCACAATTGCCGTAACGACGTTGGCAGGATTGCTGTTTGGATCCGTCCCAGCCTGGCAAGCAACGCGCCCGGATCTCAACGAAGTGCTTAAGTCGGGAGGCCGCACGGGCGGTGGAGGGACGCGACGCAACGCCCGCCGAGCGCTCGTGATAGCCGAGTTTTCGCTGGCCCTGACATTGCTGGCCAGCGGCGGTCTGGCTCTCAAAAGCTTCTGGAACTTAACGCGGATAGACCTTGGCTTCCGGACGGAGCATGTTCTTTCGTTTCAGTTGCCGGTGCCAGACAGCCGTCTGAAAGGGGCAGAGCAGATCAGATCGTATTACGGGCAAATGCTTGAGAAGGTCGAGGCGGTTCCCGGCGTCAGAAAGGCGGCCGCCACGACCGGCGTCCCCGGTCGCGGCCCAAACTTCGGTATGGGGTTCAGCGTTGTGGGCCAGCCTGCGGTCAATCCTTCCGAACGTCAGGGGGCGGGATTTCAGATGGTGACTCCAGGATACGTCGATGCGCTGGGAATCCGTGTGACAAAAGGTCGCGGCGTTGATGAGCACGACACCGCCACGAGCACACGTGTCGCGATGGTCAACGAGCACTTTGCCAAACGGTTTTTCTCCGGTGTCGATCCACTTGCGCAACGGATTTCTGTCGACGAATTGGTTCTGGGAGGTACGGTTGGGAAACCCGTTGACTGGCAAATCGTCGGCGTCTTTCACAACGTGCGCGCTGCTGGATTTAGTGAAGAGTATCCGGAGATCGTTGTGCCGTTCTGGCAGAGCCCCTGGCCACAGGCTTCGATGGTGGTAAGGACAGACGGCGATCCGAAAAGTGTGATCAAGAGCATTGCCGGCGCGGTTAATTCAGTCGATCCGGATCTTCCGCTTGCCGGCGTGAAAACTGTTGACGAGATCGTGAATGACTCGTTAGCCATCGATCGCTTTAGCGTGGTGTTGTTTAGCGCCTTTGGAGTACTCGGTTTGCTGCTTGCTGGTGTGGGCATATACGGCGTGATGTCTTTTACCGTTGCCCAACGCACTCAGGAATTTGGCGTGCGCATGGCCCTCGGCGCACAGCGCTCGCGAGTTGTAACTCTGGTTTTGAAAGAGGGAACAGTGTTGGCCGTCATAGGAGCGCTTATCGGACTGGGAGGCGCGTACCTGGTTGGCCGCGCGATGCAGTCCACGTTGTACGGAGTTGGCGCAATGGATGCTCGCGCCTTCGGAGCAGTCGCAGGCGTGCTGCTGGTTGCGGCATTGCTGGCCTGTCTTGTGCCTGCGTGGCGAGCCAGCAGAGTCGAACCGATAGTGGCGCTCAGGTATGAATAGGAATTGCGGATTTCGGATTTCGGATTTTGTTTGGCGGCAGTTGATTCTCTTGCTTGATCACTCGAGATTGGTAAGCGACAAATCCGAAATCCGAAATCCGCAATCCGAAATTCCTATCCGAAATTGGAACTAAAGACATGGACACTCTCTTCAAAGACATTCGCTACGGGGTTAGAAGTCTTGCCAGGCATCCGGGCTTCACGGCTATTGCCGTGATAACGCTCGCGTTGGGCATCGGAGCAAATACGGCGATTTTCAGTGTCGTGAATGCGGTGTTGCTCCGACCATTGCCCTTCGCCGATCCGGAACGCATCGTGTGGCTGTGGGACACTCAGCCACAGCTCCCGACCGCACCAACCTCGCTTCCTGACTTCCTCGACTGGAAAGAGCAGAACCGATCATTTGAACACCTGGCAGCTTTTCAGAGCGGCAACATGTTTTTCAATGCTGGTGATGGCACCGAAGACGTCCCTGTTGGGCTGGTAACTCCAGAGATGTTTTCACTCTTTCGCGTGAGCCCAATCCTGGGCCGCACCTTCACCAATGAGGAAACACTGCCGGGCGAGAGATCTCGTTTGGCAGTTCTCAGCTACTCGACGTGGCAAAACAAATTCGGCTCAGATCCGAATGTAATTGGCCGAACAATACAGCTCAGCGGCACAACTCACACAATTATCGGCGTGATGCAGTCAGGCTTCTCATTTCCAGAACGTTCCCAACTCTGGCGTCCTTTGCCCATTGATCCAAAACAACTGGACCGCGGGCCACACTATCTGCGCGTGGTGGGCCGTTTGAAACGCGACGTTACGCTCGCTCAAGCGCAAGCGGACATGTCGGCCATTGCCACGCGACTGGCGCAGGAGCACCCGGAAAAGATCGCCGGACATGGAGTGAAGCTCGAACGTCTCACGGATGTAGTCGTGGGGGACATTGGACTTGCTCTCTTCGTTTTTCTGGGCGCGGTTGGGTTTGTACTTCTCATCGCCTGCGCAAACCTCGCGAACCTGATGCTCGCTAGGGTTGGCGCGCGCCAGAAAGAGATCGCTGTTCGCACCGCGCTTGGGGCCAGTCGACTGCACATCGTGCGGCAGTTGCTCACCGAAAGCATCATGCTTGCGGTGACCGGCGGGGCGGCAGGCCTATTGCTCGCCATCTGGGCAGTGAGTTGGGTGGTGGCCCTTAGTCCTGACACGATTCCGAGAGTTCACGAAATCAGTGTTGACCCGCGCGTGGCTGGCTTCACGTTGCTGGTTTCCTTAGCCACCGGTGTGTTGTTCGGTCTCGCCCCGGCGCTCCAAGTGTCCAGACCGGATCTTACTGACGCGCTCAAGGAGAGCGGCAGAACCACTGCCGGCCTTCGTGGAAACCGACTTCGCGGCGCGCTGGTCATGAGCGAGGTTGCTCTTTCCCTGGTGTTGCTCATCGGCGCGGGTTTGATGATCAGAAGCTTCGCCAAGCTCAACCAGGTCGATCCCGGATTCAATCCGGACCGGGTGTTGACTCTGGGAGTGGCGCTTCTGAACACCAAGTATCCGACGGACGAACAGGTGGCGACCACCTATTCGCAAATCATGGAACGTGCGGCGACTGTGCCTGGGGTGGTTTCAGCCGGGGCGATATCGGATTTGCCGCTCTCGGGAAGTAACACCAGCGATTACTTCACAATCGAAGGACGCCCGGCCATCGCAAAAGAAGCGGAACCGCTGACTGAGTATCGAGTGGTCACGCCGCGCTACTTCGAATCAATGGGCATCCCTCTTTTGGCCGGCCGCGATTTTACCGAGACAGACACAAAGAAATCTCCCAACGTCGTCGTGATCAATGAGTCGTTCGTGCGCCGGCACTTCGGCGAAGAGAACCCGCTGGGCCATCGCCTAAAGCTTCAAGGCCAGGAGCGGGACCCGCTCCTGATAGTTGGAGTAGTCGGAAACGTGCGGGACTTCGGGCTTGATGAGTTACCGACTCCGGGAGCTTACGTTCCTTTTCTGCAAGACCCTCTAAGCAAAACCTACGTGCGGTCGATGACGATTGTGGCTCGTACGAAATCAGATCCTGGCGCCATCGCCGGGTCGTTGAGGGCCGCGGTGACTTCGATGGACAAGAGTCTGCCGGTGTACGCGCTTAAACCGATGACGGAATACCTGCGCGACTCGCTCGCTCGCCGCCGCTTCAACATGGTCTTACTAAGCGGATTCAGCGGCCTGGCGCTGGTACTGGCGGCAATCGGCATTTACGGCGTTATCAGCTACGGCGTCGCGCAGCGGACTCGTGAGATGGGAATTCGGATGGCACTCGGCGCTCAGTCGCGCGATGTGCTGAAACTGATTATTCGACAAGCGATGCTGCTGACGCTGGGAGGCGTGGCGATTGGACTACTCGCGTCGTTTGCACTGACCCGACTTATGAAGAGTTTGCTGTTCAGCGTCAGCGTGACCGACCCGCTGACCTTTGCAGTCATTGCCTTGCTGTTGACGTTAATTGCGCTGCTTGCGTGCCTGATTCCGGCACGCCGCGCAACCAAAGTCGATCCGCTGGTGGCGCTGCGGTACGAATAGGAATTTCGGATTTCGGATTGCGAATTTCGAATTGCTTTACGCCGAGTTTGAAAGATGTGTTGGTCGCAGAGTGCAACGACCCCAGGAAGAAATTCGAAATTCGAAATTCGCAATCCGAAATTCGAAATCGAGACAACCATGGAAACATTAATCAAAGACATTCGCTATGGGTTTCGTAGTCTGCTGAAACATCCTGGCTTTGCAGCGATTGCTGTGATCACGCTCGCGCTCGGCATCGGTGCGAACACGGCGATCTTCAGTGTTGTGAATGCCGTGCTCTTGCAGCCTTTGCCGTACCGAAATGCCCATGAGTTGGTCCTGGTTCAGTTGAGCCCAACGGGTAATTCTCCTGACTCGCGATATCCTTTTTCGCCTGCTATCTACCTGCACCTCAAGAGTCACAATACCGTGTTCACGGACGTGGCGGCCCTGAGCAACAAAGGTTGGCCCGCGAATTTGACGGACGCAGGTGAACCGGAGCGTCTCCAGGGTTTCCAGGTTTCCGCGAATCTATTTTCCGTATTGGGGGTCGCCCCTGAGCTGGGACGTACCTTCGTGGCCGAAGAGGATCGCGCCGGCGCAAACCAGGTCGTCGTAATTAGCTACGACCTGTGGCAGAGACGGTTTGGCGGCGACCGATCGATCGTCGGCCGGAAGCTCACTCTCAATGGAGATGTTTACTCGGTTCTGGGCGTACTGCCTCGAGACTTTCGCTTCTTCACCAAGACAGACGTTTGGACGCCGCTGGCCTTCACCGCCACCGAAATGAATGATCGCAATAACAATTATCTGGAACTCGTCGCGCGACGAAAACCTGGTATTTCGTTTACCCAGGCCGGCACCGAGACGGATCGGATAACACGCGAATTCATTAATGAACCCACGTCCGATCTTCATGGCGTCTTGAGTTCGCCTCAGGAACTCCTTACCAAAGAAGTACGTCCGATGTTGCGGCTCTTGATGGCCGCGGTTGGATTTGTACTGCTCATCGCCTGCGTGAACATGACGAACATCACCCTGGCCCGGGGAACAACGAGACGCAGAGAATTGGCGGTTCGAGCAGCGCTGGGCGCCGGCCGGTTACGTTTGGGCCGGCTATTGCTCGTTGAAAGCACAATGTTGGCACTGATCGGCGGCGCGGTTGGCTTGCTTCTCGCGTACTGGAGCATCCAGTTTCTGGCTAGCGGTCTACCGGAATATCTGGTTGATGCCAATTCAACCGTCGCTTTCCTGGGCATCGATAAGATCGCGCTTGGCTTTACGCTAACCGTCTCGCTAATCACCGGCATATTGTTTGGCGTGGTCCCGGCCTGGCAACTCTCGCGATTCAACCTGAACGATGAACTGAAAGAAGGAGGACGAACTGCCGGTGGTCGCAGCCGTGTTCGCTCAGCCCTGGTAGTCGCCGAGGTGACCCTCGCGATGGTGACGCTGGTCGGCGCTGGTTTGATGATCAAGAGCTTCTGGCGTCTGGCCCATGTGAATCCCGGATATGAGCCGGCGGGCCTCCTGACAGCGAAAATCGACCCTGCTGGTCCGAGCTTTGAGCAGCCTGGTCGTACCAACGCTTTCTATCAGGAATTATTGACGCGCGTCTCGAACATTCCTGGTATCAGCGAAGTTGGGATCATCAACAGTCTGAATTCAGGGTGGTCTTTTACCATCGACGAACATCCCCCGATCGCGCCCGAGCAGCGTCCGTCGGCGCAAAGCAATCAAGTGAGCGCCGGTTATTTTCGCGCGATGGGCATCCCATTGCGGGCGGGCCGATTCTTTGACGATCACGATGCGCAAGGAGCTCCGCTCGTGGCGGTAATCGATGAGAGGATCGCGCGTCGCGACTTTCCCTCTGAAAACCCAATCGGCAAACATCTTCGTTTCTGGGACAAGTCATGGGAGATCGTTGGTGTTGTCGGCAGCGCAAGATACTGGAGCCTCGACAGCGATCCGGCGCCGCACGTCTACGTCTCATATCTGCAAGAAAATTGGCGTTCGATGTCGCTGCGGGTGCGCACGCGCACGGGCGATCCGATGGCACTTGAAGGTCCAATTCGCGCTGAGCTGGCAGCGATCGATAAGAACCAGCCGATACACTCGTTCAAACCTCAATCAGCAAACGTTGCCGAACTCGTCGCGCCGCAGCGCTTCACAGCGTTGCTGTTGGCGGGCTTCGCGGCGATGGCGGCGTTGCTCGCAGCGGTCGGCATTTATGGCGTGACGTCCTATTCAGTCACGCAAAGTACGCGCGACATTGGTGTGCGGATGGCGTTGGGGGCGCGACCAGGGAGCGTCCTCCGGCTCGTTGTAGGCAAGGGAATGATCCTCGCGCTAGTCGGAGTCGCGATTGGCGTGATGGTCTCGTATTGGCTAACGAATTTGATGGCGACTCTGCTGTTCGAAGTGAAGCCCACAGACGCGGTGACCTTTGCGACGGTAGCAATTGGTTTGCTCATTGTGGCGTTGGTCGCCTGTTACATCCCGGCGCGGCGAGCAACGAAAATCGATCCCCTGGTGGCGCTGCGGTACGAATGAGTGGCTGGCAATTGGCAGTGAGATGGAGGATGAGCTCTTGGACTCAATAATCAAGGACATCCGTTTCGGAGTTCGCGCGCTGATGAAGCGCCCTGCCTTCACAGCGATTGCTGTGGTCACGCTAGCGCTGGGTATCGGCGCGAACACAGCAATGTTTAGCGTCGTCAATGCGGTGCTGCTGCGGCCTTTGCCCTTCAAAGAGCCCGAGCGATTGGCACTGGTGTGGGAAAGACGAGCAAATTCCGGCAGGGCGAACCTGCCTATCTCGGGGCATGAGTTCGCTGCGTGGCGAGAACGAGCGCAATCGTTCGAGGCACTGACACTCATTCAACCAGACGGTCTCAATCTAACCGGTAGAGGCGATCCAGCGATTGTGAATGTAGCGCATGTTTCGACGGAATTCTTTTCGGTTGTGGGCGTATCCCCTCTGCTGGGACGAGCCTTCGTGCCCGGTGAGGACCAGGACGGCGGCGCCAAGGTAGCTGTGTTGGGCCAGAAGCTTTGGACTCAACGCTTTGGCGCCGACCCCGGCGTACTAAACCAGACGATCGTGTTGAGCGATCACCCTTACACGGTCATCGGCGTGATGCCGACCCTGGAACTAATGCCTGATGTGCTACTGCCAATTGATTTGCGCGGGGAAGTGCGGAAAGTGGGGAAGCACAGCCATCAGGTAATAGGAAGGCTTAAGACCGGTATCACATTGGACCAGGCGCAGGCAGAGCTGGCGCACGTTGCTCATCAACTTCAACAGGAATTTCCGGATGCCAATCTTGGGCACGGCGTGCAAGTCGTTGCGCTTCACGAAGAGATCACCGGAAATTCACATTTGGCCCTGCTGACTTTGTTTGGCGCAGTCGGTTTTGTCCTGCTGATTGCCTGCGCCAATGTCGCCAATCTACTGCTCACTCGGGCCGCTGCCCGCCAGAAAGAAATGGCGATTAGAACCGCGCTGGGCGCCGGACGCTGGCGATTGATTCGCCAGACGCTGACTGAGAGCCTATTGCTGGCGGGGTTGGGCGGTGGACTTGGATTGCTGTCGGCATTCTGGCTAGTCGAATTGTTAAGCAAGGTAACGGCGGTCAATGTTGCGCGTTTGGACCAGGTCAGTGTGGATGGTCGTGTGCTCGTTGCGACCGTTGGCTTTTCAATTCTCACCGGGCTACTCACCGGGATCGCTCCAGCATGGCGGAACTCGGAGCCTCGTTTGTTTCAGTGGATCAATGAAGGAACCAGAAGTTCAGCAAACATGGGTCGGCGTCGCATCGGTAGTGGGCTGGTAGTTATCGAAGTGGCGTTGGCAGTAATCCTCCTCGTTGGTGGCGGACTGATGCTCAAGAGTTTTGTTCAACTCGTGCGAGTTGATCCGGGATTTGATCCTCACCAGGTCTTGCGGCTCGATCTCTCATTACCAGGCCTGAGGTACAAAGAGCCACGACAGCAAGTCGCCTTTTATGAACAGCTCATCGAGCGCCTCAGATCGTTGCCGGATGTTGAGTCAGTGGGTGCGACCACGCAGACGCCGTTGAGTCCTGGTGACAACTGGACTGCCTTTGCTATCGAGGGTCGTCCGGTACCGCAGGGTCAGCAACAACAGGCCGCAACGCGCGCTGTGAGTAACGATTATTTCCGCACGCTGAGGATTCCGCTGCGCCAGGGCCGGTTCTTTACAAATGCTGACGCGCGTGTCGCGCTGCCGCTCATCCGTTGGTATGAGCAACAGCCGTACCCGGAACATTTCAAGGAATCACAAGCCGTCCCCTCCGTGATCATTAACGAAACGATGGCCAAGCTCTACTGGCCAAATGAAAACCCGCTTGGGCGTCGACTAAGCATCATCTTCAGTCCCTGGTTAACGGTGGTCGGCGTTGTGGGAGATGTTAGGCACAACGGCTTGAATACTCCGCCCAATCCGGAAATCTACTTGTCGCAACTGCAGGAACCGCAATCCTCCATGGCGGTAATGATGCGCACGGAGGGGAATCCGCTTCAGTTAAGTGCTGCCGTGCGAGAAGAGGTCAAAGCTGTTGATAAAGATCAACCTCTGACAATTACGACAATGGACCAAATCTTCTCTGACTCGGTCGCCGGGCAACGCTTTAATGCGCTACTGCTTGGCGTCTTCGCTGCCCTGGCACTGATCCTGGCAATGATTGGCGTCTTCGGCGTGATCAACTATTCGGTCGCACAGCGCACGCATGAAATTGGAATCCGCATAGCGCTGGGGGCACAACGCCGAGATGTCTTCAGGTTGGTTGTCGGTCAGGGTCTGGTCCTGGCGCTGGTCGGTATCGGGCTCGGCTCAGTGGGAGCCTTTGCACTAACTCGTTTGATCGCCGGTCTTCTCTATGGGGTAAGCCCGACTGACGCCACAACCTTTGCCGTCGTTTCTTTGCTGGTCACGGCGGTTGCGCTACTGGCTAGCTACATCCCGGCCCGGCGAGCAACAAAAGTAGATCCGTTGGTGGCGTTGAGATACGAGTAAGGATTTCGGATTTCGGATTGTGGATTTCGGATTTGGCGCTCACCGTTTTTTGAGTTGTTAGGCAGAGGAAATCAAGTGCCGCGAAACAAAATCCGAAATCCGAAATTCGAAATTCGCACAGGAATTAACATCATGGAATCATTGCTAAAAGACATTCGCTATGGAATTAGAAGCCTGCTGAAGCGTCCGGGCTTTACTGCCATCGCAGTGATCACACTCGCGCTTGGCATCGGCGCGAACACGGCCATTTTTAGTGTCGTCAATGCGGTTTTACTGCGCTCGCTCCCCTTTCATGACGCCGAGGAACTGGTCACCCTTTGGGAACGAAGTCCAAAGCAAGGATACGAACAGAATCCTCCCTCAGCAGGTAGCTACGTTGACTGGCGCGAACAGAATCGGGTCTTCGCCCAGATGGCGATCTACGCCCCTTCGAGGAAATTTAATCTCAGCCTGGGAGATCAGCCGGAGCGTCTGTCCGGAGCGGCTGTGTCAACTTCTCTGTTCAACTTGCTTGGCGTACGTCCAATCCAGGGGCGCACGTTTTCATCTGAAGAAGAACAACCCGGCAAGGATCAAGTGGCGCTCATCAGTCACGACCTCTGGCAAAAGCACTTTGCTGGTGATCCGAACTCAGTCGGACGGACGATCACTCTCGACGGCAAGACCTACACAATCGTTGGGGTGATGCCGGAAGGCTTCCAATTTCCGGGTGGCAGCGGAACGGTGTTGCGTATCTTTGCACCGGAGACCGCAGATCTATGGGTTCCTCTGGCCTTGGATGCTGACACGCTTAGTCAACGGTCGAGTCATTCGTTGAATGTCATTGGTCGTCTCAAACCCGGAATTACCCTGGCACAGGCGACAGCGGAAATGGACGCGATTCAACAGAGACTCGAGCAGCAATACCCCACCCATTATGTCGGCTCTCACGTCAAGGTTGTCCCTCTAGCCGAGCAAGTCGTGGGCACAGCACGCCGGCCCTTGCTGGTCCTCTGGGGTGCTGTTGCATTAGTGCTCCTCATCAGCTGTGCGAACGTCGCCAATCTGCTGCTCTCTCGATCCAGTACGCGCAAGAAAGAGTTTGCTCTTCGGGCGGCACTCGGCGCTGGTCGTCTTCGAATCATTCGCCAGTTGCTGACCGAGAGCTTGCTGCTTTCTATAGTTGGCGGGATTGCCGGAACATTGTTGGCGGCGTGGGGTGTGCAAATTCTGTCGTCAATCGTGCCGCCTGATTTCCCGCGTCAGGAAGAGATTGCGATCGACGGTTGGGTGCTTGGTTTTACTCTGCTCATCTCAGTCTTGACCGGGATCATCTTCGGATTAGCTCCCGCCATACAGTCAACCAAACTAGACCTGATAGATGCTCTTAAAGCAAGCGGAAGAAATTCCGCGTCCAGTCATCGTCATAGTCTACGCAGCCTGCTGGTGATGTCGGAGATGGCGCTGGCGCTGATCCTTCTGATCGGCGCGGCCTTGATGATTCAGAGTTTTCTCCGCCTGCGCCACGTCAGCCCTGGATTCATATCGGACAATGTTCTGACGATGGAAGTGTCACTGCCGCGCAACAGCTATCCCCGTGAGCGCAGATCTTCTTTCTTCCAACAGCTGATCGAGCGCGCCCAATCCGTGCCCGGCGCGCAGGTAGTTGCCGCCGCCAAACATCTTCCGCTCAGCGGCGACAACATGAACTTCGCATTTGATGTCGAAGGGCGACCGTTCCCGCCGGGCAAGTCGCCGGGCGCGGATTGTCGTTTCGTCACTCCGGAATACTTCAATGCGCTGAGAATCTCACTCATCAAGGGCCGTGTTTTCAGTGAAAGCGACGGCCCGCAAGCGCCGCCTGTCCTCTTAATTAATCAGACCATGGCCGATCGGTACTTCCCTGATGAGGATCCTATCGGCAAAAGAATGCAATTGGGCATCAACAATTTCGCCGGTCAAATCATCGGCATCGTCGGCGACGTGAAACACGTTGGCCTGGACGCGGAGGTTAACAATGAAGTCTACGGGCTGTATTCACAGGCGCCGTTCTTTACCGACATGACATTGCTTGTGCGTACGCCTGGCGATCCGATGAGCCTTGTTGGTGCGATACGGAACGAATTGGCAACTCTCGATAAACAGGTATCGATCGGGAAAGTGCGAACCATGGACATGATCGCGGCAGAGTCAGTTGCTCAACCGCGCTTCCGCACTCTCTTGCTGGGCCTGTTTGGAATCTCCGCATTGTTGCTGGCTTCTGTGGGTATCTATGGCGTGATGTCTTACGCCGTCACTCAGCGCACGCAGGAGATTGGTATTCGCATGGCGCTCGGAGCGCAGGTTAGTGACGTGCGTAAGTTGGTAATCGGAAACGGAATGACGTTGGCACTGATTGGAGTGGCGATCGGACTTGCGGGAGCCTATGGCTTAACTCGATTGATGGCCAGCTTGCTTTTTGGAATCAGCGCGACAGACGCACCAACATTCGCAGCCATTTCAGCGGTCCTAATCGCCGTGGCGCTAATCGCATGTTACATCCCGGCGCGGCGAGCAACGAAAATCGATCCGCTGGTGGCGCTGAGATACGAATAAGAATTTCGGATTGCGGATTGCGGATTTCGAATTTACCGCAAAGCGATACATGGGTGGTTAGGGCAACAAATCAACTGCCCCCAAGCGAAATCCGAAATCCGAAATCCGAAATTCGAAATCGGGAACGGTCAGACTGAGATCGGAATCAAGCGGCGAAAGGAGAGTCCGCGATGAACACACTCTGGCAAGACCTACGCTACGGCGCGCGCATGCTGTTAAAGCAACCTGGGTTCACGTTGGTTGCCATGATCACGTTGGCGCTTGGCATTGGAGCTAACACGGCGATCTTCTCGGTGGTCAACGGAGTGCTATTGCGGCCTTTGCCATTCACAGAGTCAGAACGCCTGGTGATGGTTTGGAACATGGGAGCGGAAGCGGCGGGCGGCGATCGCACGCCGCTGGCGGTTGCCGACCTGCTTGATTGGCGCGCGCAGAATCGCTCCTGCGAGAGTATTGGCGCCTTTCAGTATGCGACCTTGAACTACACCGGCGGCGACGTTCCCGAGCAAGTGCCGGCAGTGAACGCGACGTCAAACCTTCTTAACGTGTTGGGCGTCGGCGTTCAGCTCGGACGCGACTTCCTGCCCGGCGATGAGCAAGAAGGAGCGCCGCGGGTCGTCCTTCTGAGTGATCAGTTCTGGCGCACTCATTTTAACGCTGACACACAAGTTGTCGGACGCACGGTGAGCTTGAATGGTTCTAGCACGACGATCATTGGCGTGATGCGTCCGCAGTTGAATTTTCCACGCCAGAACATTCAGTTGTGGAGAGCTATACAGTGGGAGCAACCAACTCGACGTGGACCGTACTATTTAACTGGCGTCGCTCGTCTCAAACCAGGCGTGCCGATCGAGCAGGCACGCGCAGACTCAATGACTATGACGTCGAGGTTCGGTCACGGCAATTTCAGTTTCAATTTTTTGCCCGTCAAGGATTTCATCGTCGGTGATGTAAAACCTGCCCTGGTGGCTCTATTGATTGCGGTGACGTTGGTGCTGCTGATTGCCGCGGTCAATGTTGCAAACCTCACTCTCGTGCGTGCCGCTTCACGAGTGAAAGAGATTTCCATTCGCACCGCGCTGGGCGCGAGCCGTGGTCGCATCATCAGGCGCTTATTGACTGAGAGCTTGTTGCTGGCTGTAGCAGGTGGCGCGGTCGGAACCCTCAGCGCAATTTGGGGTGTTTCTCTGCTTGTCAAATTCGCGCCGGAGAATCTTCCCCGCATAGACCAGATCGAGATCGATGGGTTTGTGCTCTTGTGGACAGTGTTGGTCTCAGTTCTAACGGGCTTAGTCTGCGGGTTGGTGCCTGCGTGGCAAAGCTCCCGCCTGAATCTTAATGAAGTGCTCAGAGATGGGGGACGCAGTACCACTGAGAGCGCGGGAAGGCGACGCGGGCGCAGCATTCTGGTTGTTGCTGAACTAGCGCTGGCGGTAATGCTGGTGACTGGAGCCGGGCTGCTAATCAAGAGTCTGTGGCGGTTGCAACAAGTCGACCTCGGTATCAACCCCGAACACGTACTCACCATGGGATTCGCTTTGCGGGGTCAGCGGTATGAAGAGCAGGCACCCGTCCGTGAATTTGGTGAGCGCCTTGTCGAACTGGTGAAAGCCTTACCCGGCGTCCAGGCCGCCGCAATAACTAATAGCTTGCCACCCGACGAAACCGATTTCTCCAGCGACTTCACGATTGAGGGACAAACCCCCTCTAAAGACCTGCCGCAGATCGCTTACTTCAACAGAGCAAGTCCCGATTACTTTAAGGCACTTGGCATTCCCGTGCGAGCTGGGCGTTCTTTTACTAATGCCGACGTGCCTGGAAGTCCTCGTGTGACCCTTATCAACGAGACATTTCGGCGGCGCTTCTTCCCAGGCGAGGATCCGGTTGGCAAACGAATCAACCTTAGCGGAGGTGAACCGGATTGGACCCAGATCGTCGGTGTCGTTGGTGACGTGAAATACAACGGCATGGCAGACGAAGTTCAGCCCGCGATCTATCAGCCGTTGGTGCAGGAGCCGACGTGGGGAGGATTCCTGGTTATCAAGACCGAGACTGGCGATCCGCTGGGCCTGACCGCAGCGGTGCGGAACGAGATCCGAAAGCTTGATCCGGATTTGCCGGTAACGCAGGTCGCCACGATGGAACAGCGTCTCTCGAAGGCAGTGTCGCAACCGCGCTTTCGCACCACATTGATCGCCCTTTTCGCCGTGGTCGCGCTGATGCTGGCGTGCGTCGGCATCTACGGCGTCATTTCATACTCGGTCACGCAGCGTACTCACGAAATCGGCATCAGGATGGCGCTGGGAGCGCAAACAGGCGATGTGCTCCGAATGGTGATCAGGCAAGCGATAGCGCTGGCGGTGATAGGCGTGGCCCTGGGGCTGGCGGCGTCTTTTGCATTGACGAGTTTGATGAGCACGCTGCTCTTTGGTGTGGAGCCAACAGACCCGCCAACCTTTGTGGCCACTGCCGTATTGCTGGCCACTACGGCATTGGTTGCGTCGTACTTGCCGGCGCGGCGGGCAACGAAGGTCGATCCGTTGGTGGCGCGGCGATACGAGTAAGTGGCACAGACTTTAGTCTGTGATTCTCGGTACAAGGAATTCAAGGTTGGATGATCTACAGGCGGCTACACAGACTGAAGTCTATGCCACCTGGAAGGACTTGATATGCAACCACAGGAGCGAAAAGCAACTGATACGCAGACGCTTTGGGCCATTGACCCAACCCATACCACGGTGGAGTTTACCGTCAAGAATCTCTTCTTCTTCACAGTGAAGGGAAGCCTGGATGTTCGCGACGGGTCGATTGTGCTTGACTCAGCCGACGTTCGCCGCTCGTCGACAACGGTCGTGCTGCAATCAGCGAGCATCAATACAGGTAACAAACAGCGCGACGCGCATCTGCGTGCCAAGGATTACCTGGATGCCGATCGCTATCCGGAAATCCGCTTTCAAAGCACGAAGGTCGAGAGAGGAACCGATAGAGATACTCTGCGACTCACCGGATCGCTGACGGTCAAGGACACCTCCAGAGAAATCGTATTGGACGTCAGCGAGATAGACCGAAGCCGCTCTCCAAACGGTCAGTACGTCGCGTATTACAGTGCTCTTACTGACATTGATCGAGGTGATTTTCGTGTCGATGCAATGCGTCTGCTGATCGGGCGCAAGCTCAAGATCATGATCAATGTCCAGGCAACCAGGCCTACTGGTGGCACAGACTTTAGTCTGTGATTGGGGGCTTCGATGACTACAAGGTTGGATGATCTACAAGGCGGCAACACAGACTGAAGTCCCTGCTACGTGGGAGGAGAAGTGATGAACACCTTATGGCAAGACGTGCGCTATGGCGCCCGGATGTTACTGAAGCATCCCGGAATTACTTTCGTGGTGATTCTGGCCCTGGCGTTGGGGATCGGGGCCAATACGGCGATCTTCAGCGTGGTTAACGCTGTGCTGCTGCGGCCGCTGCCATATCACGAATCTGAACGCCTGGTGTTCCTAAACGAGCGCAGCGCCGTACTCGATGAGATGTCGATTTCATATCCCAACTTCACGGACTGGCGAAATCCGAATCATGTGTTCGATAAGATCGGCGTGTACAACCGCAATAGCTACAACCTCACGGGCTACGGCGAGGCTGAGCGCATTCCCACCGGTCAGGTTTCAGCGGATCTCTTCGCCGCTTTGCGCGTGAACGCCGCGATCGGACGTGTATTCACTAATGAGGAAGATAAACCCGGTGGCACGCCGGTGGTCGTGTTGACCTACGGTTTATGGCAACGGCGCTTCGGCGGGCAAATGAGTATTTTGAACCAGGCGCTTACTCTGAATGGGAAAAGCTACACCGTGATTGGTGTGATGCCGCAAGGTTACCTCTATCCAAGCCGCGTCGAAATGTTTGTCCCGGTCGGGCAACTCTCCGGCGATCCAAATTGGCAGCAGCGAGGCAATCACCCAGGTCTCTACGCCGTTGCGCGTTTGAAGCCAGGCGTAACTCTGGCGCAAGCCGAAGCGGACATGGACAACATCGCTGTTAACCTAGAAAAACAGTATCCCGACAACAATGCGGGAAATCGGGTTCGCATACGACCGCTGTTGGAAATCTATGTGAGCGATGCCCGCAGCACTCTTTGGGTGCTGTTCGGGGCTGTAGCATTCGTCCTGCTGATTGCCTGCGCCAACATCGCGAATCTGTTGTTGGCCCGGGCCACCGCGCGTCAGAAAGAGATGGCGATTCGTTCGGCGATGGGCGCCGGGCGCTGGCGCATCGCGCGTCAGTTGCTGACTGAAAGTGTACTGCTTTCTTTGGTAGGCGGAATTCTGGGATTGTTAATCGCGCGCTGGTGTATCGACTTCATTCTTTACATCAGCCCTGACGCTATCCCACGCTCGAGGGAAATCAGTCTTGACTGGCGAGTCCTGGCTTTCACTGTTGGCGTTTCGTTTCTGACGGGAATTCTGTTTGGCCTGGTGCCCGCGTTGCAGGCAGGTGTAGTGGACGTCCATGAAACCTTGAAAGAGACCGGGCGCGGTACCTCCGGCCGCCACTGGGTGCGGAGTTCTTTGGTAATCGTAGAAGTCGCTACCACGCTAGTGTTGCTCATCGGCTCCGGCTTGATGATACGCAGCTTTTACCGGCTGCAAAACGTGAACCCGGGATTCTCATATGCGCGACTGGCAAGCTTCACCGTCAGTTTGCCGCAGAGAAAATACGTAACCGAAGAACAGCGCACCGATTTTTTCGAACGGCTCCTGGAAAACCTTCGTGGTTTGCCAGGTGTTGAGTCGTCGGCCGTTGCTTCCGGACTGCCACTGGGCAACAACGGCTGGCAAACGTCGTTCGTGGTCGATGGCCAACCACTTCCACCGCGCGATCAGACGCCGCTGATGGAAGCCTGCACGGTAACACCCGATTACTTTCGCGCGATGAATATTCCTCTGTTGCGCGGTCGTTATTTCACCGATCAAGACAATCGATCGTTTCTGGCAGGACGCGACCTGACGAAACTCGACGAGGGCGAACGACTCATCGCCGGAGTGAACTCGATCATCATCGACGAAGAGTTTGCCCGTCGCCATTGGCCCAACGAGGACGCCGTCGGGAAAAGAATCAGACTCGGAACCCACGATGAGAAGGCGCCCACGCTTACGGTGGTGGGAGTTGTCGGCCGCGTAAAGATGGAAGGCCTCAGCCAGGATTCAAATCGAGTCCAGGGCTACTTCGCATTTTGGCAACTCCCTTTCACCGGCATGACCGTTATTGTGAAGGCTTCCGGCGATCCAGATCAGTTGGTAGCTTCCGCGCGCGACCAGGTCAAGCAAATCGATCCCGACCAACCAATCTACAACGTTCGCACCATGGATCAGATTCGCGCTGAATCCGTGGCCCCGGAGCGTTTGAATCTGACGTTGTTCAGCATCTTTGCCGGGATAGCTCTGGTACTGGCCGTTGTCGGCATCTATGGCGTGATGTCGTACACGGTAACGCAACGCACACACGAGATCGGCATTCGCATGGCCATCGGCGCTCAGCAACGAGACGTGTTCAAGATGGTGATGGGGCAGGGAATGATGCTGGCTCTGATTGGCATTGGTATCGGGCTGGTAGGAGCGTTTGCTCTGACGCGCCTGATGGCCACCATGCTGTTCGGTGTCACCGCCACCGATCCGGCAACCTTCGCAGTCATTGCGATCCTGCTGACTGCCGTGGCTGTGATTGCTTGTTACCTGCCCGGGATGCGCGCTACGAAAGTCGATCCGGTGGTGTCCCTGCGGTACGAATGAGAATTTCGAATTTCGGATTTCGAATTTTGTCTTAGGTTCGGTCCGCTCTGCGCTAAGACATCTTACGAATCGGCATAGACGAAATCCGCAATCCGA